>JBGCES010000279.1:0-32330 GCA_045106545.1 Saprospiraceae bacterium | reverse complement strand
TTCACTAATTGTGTCATTGTACTTAGTGCTGCATTTAGACGTTTTTTTAATATCTCGTCTCTACTGGGCTTGCCATTCGAAGGTATCAATCATTTTCAGAATTTCTTTTTTCATAAAATCGTAGGCAGGAGCGAGAGAATCCGGGCGTGCTTGTGCATCGAAATATAACGCTCCACGTAGAAAGTGCTGCGTACTATCCGTTAAATAAAACTGAAAAGGAGAAGCGACTTCGCCATCAATATCAAAAACGTAACCGCTTACTTTTTCCTTTTGAATCGGCAATTCATCAATGTAGTTTGCCTTTTTGTTATGCTCTTGCGCTAAACGGAAGGCATCTTCGCGTAATTGTTGAAAATCAGCTGACTTTTCAATTGGATAGTAAGTAAAATGTATCTTACTTTCTAAGGCAGGAACTTGCAAATCAAACCAACACGCATTGGGTGGAGTATCTTCAAAAAAAGTTTTGTCTTGGATGACCTTTACATAATCAGGATATTGAAAAGTGAATTCACAAAAATCCTGATCGAATTGCTGATAATTTGCTGCTTCGGGGAAGTTGATTTTGGGAAAGGCACGTGGTTTTGGGGTGTAGATGGGTTCTTCGCAGGAAGTAAAAATGACGGCAATTAAAACGATTAAAGAAGCTATTTTTTTCATCATAAAAAACTAAACGAGTGATGGATTGGAGATATTGGATTGAGGAGGTTGGAAAAGTCCCCAATCCAATATCCAACCGTTCTAATTCTACTTTTTATTCGGATCGAAATGCCGCCACCCTTGCGCTTTTAGCGGGTGAATATTTCCACCTTTGGTATGTAATTTTACGCCTTCTTTCTCCTCCACAATTTCTCCCATAATGTAAATATCGGGCAAGAAACGCACTTTATCTATGTCGGCGGGATCAATAGTGAATAGCAATTCATAATCCTCACCGCCACTCAATGCGCAGGTAATCGGATCGAGTTTGAATTTAATTGCCATTTGTTCTGCATCAGGGTGAATAGGCACGCCACTTTCTTCCACAATTGCGCCTACACCTGACTGTTCACAAATATGAAATACCTCTGAAGCTACGCCGTCTGAAACATCAATCATTGACGTAGGTACGAGTTCATTTTTAGCGAAAGCGGTAATCATATCATGCCGTGCTTCGGGTTTCAGTTGTCGCCCAACGATAAAGTCTTGCCCTTCTAAATCAATGCCTGCTTGTGGATTTTCTTTAAAAATTTGCTTCTCGCGTTCCAATAGCTGCAAGCCTAAGTACGCCGCGCCCACATTGCCTGTAATGCAAAGTAGGTCACCTACTTTTGCCGTATTTCGATAAACAATCTTATCCTTTTCTGCTTGCCCAATTGCCGTTACGCTAATGACTAAACCTTTAAGAGAAGAAGTAGTATCTCCCCCTACTAAATCTACACCGTAGTAGTTACAAGCTGCATTGATTCCTTCGTATAATTGCTCCAAAGCTTCTACTGAGAAACGATTAGAAAATGCCAAGGAAACCGTAATTTGAAGTGGAGTAGCGTTCATCGCATAGATGTCCGAAAGATTGACGACGACGGACTTATATCCTAAATGCTTCAAAGGCGTGTACATCAAATCGAAGTGGATACCTTCTACTAACATATCGGTCGAAACGACCGTTTGGAGATTACGATTGTCAATAACCGCCGCATCATCTCCGATGCCTTTTACGGTCGAAGCGTTTTGTAAGCGACTGTTTTGAGTCAAGTGATTAATTAAACCAAACTCACCGAGTTGATTAACATCCGTGCGTTTGGGTTTATCGTTATTTGTACTACCGTTTTGATTCATCAATGTAAAAGTCAAAATGTAAAATAAAAAATGTAAAAGTCCACGACCTACACGCATCCGCTCAATCCGTCAAATCCATGGGCTATCCTACTCGAACGAGTGTCCAAAAGCCGCCCAAATTGAATCTGCGGGTGGAGGCGCGACTATCGTTTCGCGTTCGCCGCTAACTGGATGGGTAAAACGCAATTTCCATGCATGAAGTTGAATAGATCTGTCGGAATTATTGCGGCGGAAGCCATATTTGACATCGCCTTTAATTGGATTGTCCATCGCTGCGAGTTGGGCACGAATTTGGTGAAAACGCCCCGTTTGCAATTCAATTTTTAATAAATGATAATTGTCGCTACTCCCCAATACTTCGTAAGTCAACGCTGCTTTTTTACCACCTTTTGTCGCGTCTGACTGTACAACGGAACGATTTCTACGTCCATTTTTTTTTAGAAAATGGACTAATTCACCACTCGCAGATTCAGGCAAGTTTTTCACCACGGCGAGATATGTTTTTTTAATTGTTCGCTCTTGAAACTGTCGCTGTACTGCTGCAAGTGATTTTTTATTCTTGGCTATCAATACGACTCCGCTTGCAGGACGATCAATACGGTGGACAAGATCGAGTTTAGACTTGGTGTAAATTTCGGCTAGTTGTAGCAAAGAAGTATCACCTGTTTTATCCGCTTGGACGGGGACAGTAGGTGGTTTGTTGAAGGCGATGAATTGATTGTTTTTGTACAAAACTAACTCACCGATATTGTCGATTTTTGACATAGTTATTTTTTGACGCAGATAGACGCGGAGGACACTTGTTTTTTATTTGTCTTCGACAAATTGGTGCTGAATATTTTTCAATTCCTCAACAGAATGCCGCGCTAAAGTTGTAGAATCCAAATGATAAAAAAGTAATTGAAAATTATCGTTATTCATACGCGACGAGAGTAGTTCAGCACTCGCGCGTAGTGTTTCTGTAGAGATGTTTTCCAAACGGATTTTATCATTTTGATATAGATAATGCCCACGAAGGTACGTACTTTTTGTGACGGCGTAGCGAATAGAATTTATTTGGGTAAAACGAGTCGTATCGCTTAATTCAGTAGCCGTCAATCCGTTGATTAATTTAAATAATCGTCCTTCGCGATAGGTCACACCCCAATGAAAAATGGGCAGTGCCACATCTAGTGGCATATCATAGTCGGCTAGCGCTGCGATGTATCTTTTGGCTTCCGTCAATTCTAAAATAGTGTTTTCACTTTCCCATTTTTTTAGATTTCCGGTATTGTAAAACATCAAAACGCCACGCTGTACGGGTGGAATACCTGTTTTGTTTTTGTATTTAATTTGATGTAATCGAATCGTTGCAGAAAGATTAGTGGTAGGTAATTCCTCTGCTAATAATTTTAACAATTGAAAATATTTCTCACGGGTAGTTAGCGTCCAATCGCAATCGATTTGTAGTTCAGTGAATCGGAAATTAGGGATTTGTGCAGTTAGTGTATTTATCTTTTTAATGATATTATTTACTAATCCAGCAAGTTTCGAATCAGGAATTTCTACTAGCGTTTCATTAGTAATATAAATCGTAGGAATAACTAAAATAGAGTCAGGAATAGAAGAGGCATTAATAATTATTTCGGCAGTTGGTACAGCAGAGTTACCATTCCAACTAACATCAAAAAACTTAGCGTAAATGCGGTTTGCACTTAACTCCTGAAGCGCATTTTGCTCTGTAGAATTTAGATTTAAATTGGTTTGCCAATGATAGAAAGCTGGAGTGACTTGGCGTTCAGTGGGTTGGCACGAACAAAAAATAAAAATTATCAAACTTAGAAATGTAGCGACGTTTAGATAGGACGTATCTTTAAGATACTTCCTATCTGTTTTTATATTGCTAATGAGCGTTGGAGCATTTCGATTCGTAAGCAGGTTATCTAGAGTAACCTGCGCACTAGTACCACGACAAAATTCTTTATTCATCATTATCTAATTATTTCGGCGTGGCTAAACTAATCCTTCGCGCAACAAATCGTGCAAATGTACTACGCCAACGTAGCGTTCTTTTTCGATAATAATCAGTTGCGTAATGCTATTTTGGCGCATTATTTCTAACGCTTTAACTGCTAATAAATTTGCGTTAACCGTCTTGGGGTTTCTACCCATAATATCATTGGCGGTTAAGTTTTCTATGCGTTGATGTTTGTTGAGCATTCGACGCAGGTCGCCATCCGTAATCATTCCAACAACATTATCTAATTCATTCACTACGACGGTTGCACCGAGGCGTTTGGAAGTGATTTCTAAAATAATATCCGCGATAGAATCGGTTGGATGTACGCGTGGACAGGCATTTTGCGGATAGAGATCGCTGACGCGTAAATACAGTTGTTTACCCAACGCACCACCAGGATGGAATTGTGCAAAATCAGTAGATTTAAAACCACGCAGGGCAAGTAAGGAAGTAGCCAAAGCATCGCCCATTGCTAACTGTGCAGTTGTACTCGCCGTTGGTGCTAAATTATTAGGTTCCGCCTCCTTTGCTACTGGAGTGTATAAAATAAAATCGGCTTGTCGCGCTAAATAAGATTGCCGATTACTCACCATGCCGATTAGTTGACTTCCTAATTTTTTTAATAACGGGACTAGGACTTTTATTTCTGCCGTCTCACCACTTTTGGAAAGACAAATAATGATATCTTGTGGAGTGACCATACCTAGATCGCCATGAATTGCGTCTGCTGCGTGCATAAACAAAGCAGGCGTACCCGTTGAATTAAGTGTCGCTACCGTTTTTTGCGCGATTAAGGCACTTTTTCCAATTCCAGTAACCACAACTCGCCCGGTACTTTGAAAAATAGATTGCGTTGCCGCAACAAATTGAGCATCAATACCCACTTTCAAGGCAGATAGCGTATTAGCTTCAATTTCGATGGTATTTAGCGCAGTTTTAACGATCAGGTTATATTGATTCACCGTTAATTTTTTTATTTTTGTTGGCTTTTGAAAAATAGGACGTAAAAGTATTACTAATATGTTTCATATGCGAATAAAAGTAGATGTTGTTGCAGCTTTACGCAACGACTGATTTTTTTAAAGAAGATTATTTGCTATATTTAACTTGCTTTAAATCAAAGTATCTTATTTTCAATCAGTGTATATTACACAAGGGCAATTGTTTAAAAATCCTCTTCAGCCAAAAAGATTTCGAGAAACCAAGGATATGACAATAGGTTTTTACAATAAAACCAATCACAAAATTAGTAAAAGGACTAAATTAATATGGTAGCCACAAAAGAAACTTTGCACGAATCATTGCACCATCATTTTGGCTTTGATAGTTTCAAAGGTAATCAAGAGGTCATTATCAAGAACTTATTAGCGGGTAAGGATACCTTTGTCATCATGCCTACGGGCGGCGGCAAGTCTATGTGTTATCAACTTCCTGCCTTAATGCTACCAGGTACGGCAATCATTATTTCTCCACTGATTGCACTCATGAAAAATCAAGTAGATTCTATTCGTGGTTATTGTCAAAGCGATGATGTAGCGCATTTTCTCAATTCTTCTTTAACTAAAGTGCAGATGCGCCGTGTAAAAGAAGACATTACAGCTGGTAAAACAAAACTTCTTTTCATTGCACCTGAGACATTGACTAAAGAGGAAAATATCAACTTTTTTAGAGCGGTTGATTTGTCCTTTATCGCTGTAGATGAAGCGCACTGTATTTCAGAATGGGGGCATGACTTCCGACCAGAATACCGTCGAATTCGTATCATGATCGACGCGATCGATAAGAATATTCCAATCATCGCACTTACCGCTACTGCTACACCAAAAGTACAATCTGATATTGTAAAGAACTTGAGTATGGAAGAAGATGGGATTTTTATCTCATCTTTTAATCGAGAGAATTTATATTACGAAATCCGTCCGAAAGGTAAGAAAGAGCAGGTTTATCGTAGCATTATTCAATTTATTAAGAAACGTGCGGACCAATCAGGAATTATCTACGTGCAAAGTCGGAAAGCGACTGAAGATATAGCAAAAGCACTACGAGTAAATGACATCAAAGCGGCACCCTATCATGCTGGTTTAGATGCTAAAACTCGAAGCAAAACACAGGATAACTTTTTGATGGAAGAAGTGGATGTGATTGTGGCAACGATTGCTTTCGGGATGGGCATTGATAAACCCGATGTGCGTTTTGTCATGCACTACGATATCCCTAAAAGTATTGAAAATTACTATCAAGAAACTGGACGTGCTGGTCGGGATGGATTGGAAGGAGATTGTGTAGCGTTTTATTCTTATAAAGATATTTTAAAGTTAGAAAAATTTCTCCGCGACAAGCCAGTAGCAGAACGTGAAATGGGTTCGCAGTTAATGCAAGAAGTGATGGCTTACGCCGAAACGACTTCTTGTCGTCGTCAATTTCTCTTGCACTATTTTGGTGAACATACCAAAGAAGGAAATTGTGGATTATGTGATAATTGCCGTCATCCGAAAGAGCGTATTCCTGTAAAAAACGAATTGCAGCAAGCCCTACAAAGTGTGGTTGCGTTAGATGAAAATTATGGTATCAAAGATATTGTAAAATTCATTCTAGGCAAGAAGTCGCAGGAAATGCAGAGTTTTGGTTTTGATAAAAAAGAACTTTTCGGGGTAGGTAAAGAAAAAGATGAAAACTTCTGGGGTTCCGTGCTCCGTTCTGCGTTACTAAACAACTACATCTACAAAGATATTGAGACTTACGGTCTGCTAAAGATGACCGATAAAGGACATGAATTTATTAAGCATCCGACTGATTTTGAAATTCCGCTGAATCATAATTACGATGATGTGTCAATGGATTTTGATAGCGGTCCAACACGGACAGCAGTTCTAGACAAGACGTTGATGAAGATGCTAAAAGACTTGCGTCGTTCGGAAGCTAAACGAAAAAATGTTCCACCTTTTGTTATTTTTCAAGATCCGTCGTTAGAAGATATGGCTACTCAGTATCCAATTTCGATGAGTGACATGGCTCAAATAAGTGGTGTAAGTAAGGGTAAAGCAATGCGCTATGCTAAGCCATTTATAGAGATGATTAATGGGTACGTAGAGGAAAATGAAATTGAGCGTCCGACGGACTTTGTGGTCAAACAAGTTGCCAATAAGTCTAAAGTAAAAGTCAATATTATTCAAGGAATTGACCGAAAATTACCACTTGATGAAATTGCTCAATCTAATGGTCTGAGCATGGAAGAAATTATCAACGAGCTAGACGCGATTGTGAACTCTGGTACTAAAGTCAATATTGATTACTATATCGAAGATGCAGTAGACGAATATTCGCGCGAAGATATTACGGATTACTTTATGGAAGCAGAATCGGATTCGGTAGAAGAGGCATTCAAAGAATTACAAGAAGATGATATCACACTAGAAGAGATTCAGTTGATGCGGATTAAGTTCTTGTCTGATCAAGGAAACTAGGGAGTTTGCAGTAATTAGTTGATAGTTTGCCCACATGGCTTAAGCAATCAAGAATTATTAGCTATCGAAACTACCCATTGAATAGAATTTATTCTACTAGAGTGGACGGCTCGAATCTTTTTGTAAGATTCGAGTCGTTTTATTTTATCTTATCTTATCTACTTTCCACCATTTAAATCCTCAAAGCCATCTATATAATCTTCATCATCATTTGCTACATTTGGAATATCACGCCATTCTAGTGGTTCTTCCAGAAAGTTAACGGTTCCAAATTCTCTTGCCAATTTCGATTTTACAATGCGCTTACGTTGTTCGCTTTGAGCAAAATCACGCTTTACTTCCTTACGCGCAGATTCGTATTCATATTTGTCTAAATCACCGTGGATTTTATAATAAATATTGAACCAACCATTACGTTTTGCCTTTTGCGGTGTTTGATCAGGATTGTGTTTTTTGAACCGATTGGCGATGACTTGTCCCGCATTGATTTTTAAATTGTAATCAAATTCGTTTTCAAAAGAATGATCACCACCAATTGTCAAATTGAGCGCATTGCTTTCAATAAACATCACGGGAATATGAATATTTTCGTTTTTTATTTCGAGGTAATTTTCTTCGTTAGCAAATTTGATATGACGTAGATCGTCAATTTTTACGTAAGTAGAAAAATCTTCTAGCATTTCAAAATCTTTCAATTCGCCATCCTGAATACCAATACCAGCTAGTACATAGAGTTTATCATAAAGAAAATTGCCTGTCTGGTCAAAGTAAGCATTGATTAACATTTTAGTGCTCAAACGTCCGCCCACATTTTCATCTACTAAAACCTCTTGCCCGAAGTTTTCGGACTGTCGAAAAAATTCATGAAAGTCAATATCATTTGCTATAAATTTGGCTTTTAAATAAGGTTCTTTTTCAAAAAACATTGTTCCATTCAAATCAATTGAACCATCCATTGCTTGCGTAGCTCCTTTGATTGTCATTTCATTATTAGAAAAATCTAATCGACCTTTGAAATCAGTTCCTTCAATTAAGTTATAGCTAAATTCTTCTACGGTTGCATCAAATGTTCCTTTGAGAAATTTTGTGATAAACTCGCGTTGTTCCGTGTTTTCTACTTGTAAGGAATCGTATTCGAAAGTAGAAACTGCGCCTTTTTCAACTGGCACTTCGGTTAGACTGACTAGTTTGGCTAAATCTATTTTAGGCGCATTTAATACCGCAGTAAATTTTAATTCTGAATTTTTAGAATTCAATGAATCAGCCAGCAATACGGGAATCAAATTATAAAAACTTCCATCAAGATAGATTTCACTATCTGCGCCATTAAACTCTACATCTTTTACGCTGAGGGTATTATCTGAAAGAATTAAGTCTCCTTTATCAAAAACAACTTCTTCGTCATTAATAGTCAATTCAGCATCATCAAATTCTAATTGCCCGCTCGCCTCTACTTGCCCAATTCGATTCACATCAACCATATCGGCATAGCGACCTTTGAGTTTAAATTGCTTTACTTCAATTTCACCGTCACCATCTGTAATTGCAGGTGAACTCATTAATCCATAAACCGCTTCTAGTGGCACTACCCCATCCAGTGTCATATCAATATCTGGATCATCGAAATTACGTAGTTCAAAATCTAGTTCAACTAATTCGCGATTGAAATAACCTTTCAAATTAGAAATCCTAAAGTAGGAAGACGAGTTCACGCGCTCTGCTCCATTACTAAAAATGGCTTCAAAAGACACATCTTTTAAATCGTTTTGTAACCGTGGGCTCGAAATGCGTCCATCTGCTAAATTGACGTTTGCGACAAAACCGGGTGATTCATTTATACCTGCTCTCCCTGTGATATCTGCGTCAAAAAGAAAATTACCCGTACTAGTGAAATCACCAAAGTATTCGAGATATTCTTCTGGCAGTAATTGCAAAATAGAAGTCAGTGTTCCTTCTTCACTAGTAACTTTTATATCGTAATCTGAAAATTTATTACTTTGCTTAATTGTACCATTGATACCAAATTCATTGTCGTTAACTGAAAAAACGACATTATCCAAGGCGTATAATCCTGTGGCGAAATCTACAGCAACTTGGGCTTTATAACTTAATGGTTTTCCAACAAAGTAGCGCGTACCTTCCAGCTCAAAAAACTTGGACTGCATTTCCGCAGTGCTGCTTAAATTAAACTTATCTCCAGTATATGCGCCAGAAAAAGTGGCTTTATCAATCAAACCAACGAGATCTTGTTGTAATGACTCGTCTTGATAGATTAACTCTATATTTTTTAAAACTGCTTCATCTAATGAAAACCCGTAGGTTTTTCCTTCGGAGTCAGTTGTTTCTCCGTTTTCTGTTTCTTTTAATACATCATAATTACTACGCCCATTTTTGTCAATATAAATAGTTAGTGCACCATCTTCAGCAACGATTTCTTTCACTTTTACTGCGGAAGAAAAAAGGCTAAATAAACCAAATTTGAATGCCATATTATCTGCCTCTAATAATATTCCACCGCGTGCATCCGCCATCTTTACATTCCGTAAATTCACTGCTGCTGATGGGAAGGTACTAATGACTGAAATGTCCACTTCTGCTACACTCAATTCCGATTTAAGTTGTTTATTCGCATTTTTTAAAACCTCTTGACCCAGTGCGTCACCAAAAGTAGAAACGATAACTATTGCGCCAACCAATGCGATAATTAATCCAATAAAGAGAAATAGAAACAGTTTTTTGAAAAACTTGCTCATGAACGAGTAATGATAAATTATGAAGGAAAAACGATGAATTTAGATAACCTATTAAGTAAAGTTACTATTTATCTATTCGTAAAACGAGGAATTAGTTTGATAAATTTTACTAAAAAGGATGAACTACAAGAATGATTTTAAATGTAATTTAGTGTGCTAAAGTTTTGACAATCAGACTTCTAGGTTGGGTTTTTGAATCTAGTGTAGATGCGGGAAATGTATTTTTTTGTAAAAAAACTTGCATCTATTGTAAAAGCCCCCTATATTTGCACTCGCAATTAAAAAGCAAGTAAATAAATGAATTTCTTGAAATTGTAAAAGAGGGTGATTAGCTCAGTTGGTTCAGAGCACCTGGTTTACACCCAGGGGGTCGGGAGTTCGAGTCTCTCATCGCCCACAAAGCTTCCTAAAAGCTTCAAGTCCTTATCGCAATTGCGGTAAGGGCTTTTTTATTTCATACTTCAATTTTTTAGTACGATCAGAAAGAGGGAATCAGCACCGTGCTGACTCCCTCTTTTTATATTGTATCTTCTAAAGAAGCTTATCTTACGCTTCTACTTCTAATTTCTCGCCTTCTGGTAATGAAATAGCTTGTCGACCAATACTGTTATAGTGGAAGCCCTGCTTTTTCATCATGTCCAAATCGTATAAATTTCGTCCATCAAAAATCAATGGTTGCTTCATTAATTTGTGCATTGCTTTGAAGCTAGGCGTACGGAATACGCTCCACTCGGTAACAATCGCTAACGCATCTGCATCCATAATCGCTTCGTACTGATCATCTGCTAAATTTACTTGACCATTGTAAATAGCTTTTACGTGCTCCATCGCTTCTGGATCGTAGGCTTTGATGGTTGCGCCAGCCTTGATTAAATCTTTAATGATATATAATGCTGGTGCTTCGCGCGTATCATCCGTATTTGGTTTGAACGCCAATCCCCAAAGCGCAATGGTTTTTCCTTTTAGATCGCCACCAAAATGTTCGATAATTTTTTCAGAAAGGATGTGTTTTTGAATGGCATTTACGTTCATTACGGATTTTAGGATTTTAAAATCGTAATCAAATTCACCCGCAGTCTTAGCCAATGCTTGTACATCTTTCGGGAAACAGCTACCGCCATAACCTACGCCTGGGAACAAGAAACGCTTTCCAATCCGCGTATCACTGCCCATACCGCGACGAACTTTATCTACATCTGCACCCGCGCGTTCGCAAAGGTTGGCGATTTCATTCATGAAAGAAATCCGTGTAGCTAAGTATGAGTTTGCTGCGTATTTAGTCATCTCTGCCGAACGCTCGTCCATGAAAATAACTGGATTTCCTTGACGGACAAAAGGCGCGTATAACATACGCATTGTTTCAGCAGCACGATCGGAACTTGTACCAATCACTACGCGATCTGGTTTTAAAAAATCATCTACTGCCACGCCTTCGCGTAAAAATTCTGGATTTGAAACCACATCAAATAAAGACTCATCTAAGTTCTCTGCTAGTGCGGCGTGTACTCTCTCCGAGGTGCCAACAGGAACGGTACTTTTATCAACAATTACTTTGTAATCTTCGATAATGGTAGATAAATCTTTAGCTACACCTAAAATGTATGATAAATCTGCTGAGCCGTCTTCACCTGGAGGTGTAGGTAACGCTAAAAAGATAATTTGAGCGTCTTTAATGGCTTCTTTTAGATTAGTTGTAAATTTTAAACGTCCTTGCTTGGTATTTCTTTCGAACAATACGTCTAAACCTGGTTCATAAATGGGAATTTCGCCATTGCGCATGCGCTCTACCTTTTTCGCATCAATATCTACACAAATAACTTTATTTCCAGTTTCAGCGAAACAAGTTCCGGAAACGAGACCTACGTAACCGGTCCCAACAACTGCAATATTCATATTTTTATTTATTATGCTTTAGAGAATATAATATGTTTCAAATTTAAAAATAAACCGCTTTTTTGAATGTCACGTTAGCAACAATATAACGTGAACAGCGACTAGCGATGTTACCAAATTAAAGTTTTGGAAAGAATGTGAATAACTAAAAAGTTTAAGTAATTTAACCCTAGTGAAACGTAAGAAAACTAAATTGCTATTATTGGTAATAGCAAGTACCACTAGGCGTTGGGGGAAAGCCAGCACGAAAATACAACTTTTTCAAGATAATAAAAAAAACAGTATATTTTTATGTGCGCTATCCGAAAGATTCATGTGAAATAATATTGTTCTAAAGTTGTGCTGCGAATTAATAAAACAATGTTTATACTAATTAATCGCACTTCTTGATAATTTAAATAGCAAGATTAGTACCGTGATTTCATAATTGATTTTTTACAAAACATTTCTACGATTTTAGTTCGTTTTTGGGGTCTTTTTTTAGTTAAATAATGTTAGATTTATAATTGTTTTTTAATAAACTATAGCCTTAACCATCTTAATTGAATATGAATACCTTTCAGTATGGAGCAGACCGTCTTACCAGCGGGATTGCTCTAAAATTAGCACGTGGACAGCTAAAAGGACAACTGGTTCAGAAAACTGTAGAGAAGATCAATAATTGTCGCAAAATCGTTGAACGGATTGCAGCAGGTGATGCCGCAGTTTATGGGATTAATACAGGTTTTGGACCATTATGTAGTACGCAAATTTCCAAAGATCAAACGGTCAATTTGCAATATAACTTACTTAAAAGCCATAGTGTAGGAGTGGGCAATCCTATTCCAAAAGAAATTGCAAAGTTGATGCTAATTCTGAAAGTTCATGCACTGGCGCAGGGGTTTTCTGGGATTGCTTTAACGACGATGGAGCGCATTTTATGGCATATTAAAGAAGATGTGATTCCAGTAGTACCCGAGCAAGGCTCTGTGGGTGCTTCGGGTGATTTAGCTCCATTGTCTCACCTTTTTTTACCATTAATTGGTCATGGAGAAGTTTGGTATCAAGGTGAAAGATGTGCTGCGCTACCAATATTGAATCGATTAAATAAATTGCCCATTCAGCTAGGTGCAAAAGAAGGGCTTGCTTTAATAAACGGAACGCAATTTATCGCTGCGCACGCTGTGAAAGTAGTAGAAAGTATGCATAATTGCTTATCGAATGCAGACTTGATCGGGGCAATGATGATTGAAGGATTACTGGGTTCAAATAAACCATTTTTCCCAGATTCGCACCTCTTACGTCCTTTTCCCGCAAATCAACACGTAGCACAACGGATTCATTATTTACTACAAAATTCTGAAGTTGTTGCTTCGCATCATAATTGTACTCGGGTTCAAGATCCTTATTCCTTACGCTGTATCCCACAAGTACATGGCGCATCTCGTTCCGCTTGGTTACACTTGAAAGAGGCGGTCGAGATTGAACTAAATGCAGTAACAGATAATCCAATTATTATCAATGAACATTTAAATATCAGCGGTGGGAATTTTCACGGACAGCCATTAGCGCTACCTTTAGATTATGCGGGTTTGGCAGCAGCAGAGGTTGGAAATATCTCAGATCGGCGGTCTTATTTTTCGTTAACTGGTGCGGCGAATGGTGTTCCTAAATTATTAATGCAAAATACGGGAATCAATAGTGGTTTTATGATTGTTCAATATACCGCAGCGGCTTTAGTTAGTGAAAATAAGAGTCTTTGTTTCCCTGCAAGCGCGGATAGCGTACCCACTTCTTTGGGGCAAGAAGATCACGTAAGCATGGGTTCCATCAGCGGTAGAAAGACGTTGCAGATTATTGAAAATCTAGAAAAGATATTAGGTGTAGAACTATTGTGTGCGACTCAGGCTATAGACTTTCATCGTCCACTGAGATCTAATATATTAATTGAAAAGATGCATGACTTGGTACGATCTAAAATTGAATTTGCAGAAGAAGATCGAATTTTTGGAAAGGATATTTTGCAAGCTGTTGAAATTGTAAAAGGTGGTCAGTTATTAAAATTAGTAGAGCAAACAGTGCATGAACAAAAAGTTGATTTTGAGACTAATTGGGAAAATATATTTGAAAAATTTTAAATCCAATTCCTTTGAAAGCATTTCAATTTCAGGCACTACTACAAAATGATGAATGGCTCTCTCCCGCCTTTGTTCATTTAAACAAAGATGGGACAGTTCAATCAATTCGCTCCATTCCTGAGTTAGATGTTACTTATGAAAATGTAGATGGATATGCTCTGCCAGGCTTACAAAATGCCCATTCTCACGCCTTTCAGTATGCAATGGTGGGGATGACGGAGCGTCATGATTTAAAAGAAAATCCAGATAATTTTTGGAGTTGGCGGGCGGCGATGTATCGTTTGGCATTGAGTGTAAACCCTGACGAAATGGAGGCTATTGCGGCACAATTGTATAGCGAAATGCTACGGCATGGTTATACTTCCGTTGCCGAATTTCATTATTTACATCATGATAAAAACGGCCAACCTTATGCAAACTTAGCAGAACTGGGCAGTCGCTTAATCGTAGCGGCACAGACGGCAGGTATTAAAATCACCCTAGTCCCAATTTTTTATCAAAAAGGTGGCTTTGGTGAAAATTCAGGAAGGAATCAGCGACGGTTTATTTCTAAAAAATTAGATGATTACTTAAAGTTATTTGTTGCGAGTCAAGCAGCAACTAAAAACTATCATTTTGCAAATACTGCTTATGGTGTTCATTCGTTACGTGCGGTAGAGCCGTTATTAATTAAAGAAATGCAATCTGTGGTGGATCATAATTTGCCGTTTCATTTACATGTAGCAGAGCAGTTAAAAGAAATTAAGGATTCACTAGATTATTTACAACAGCGCCCCGTCGAATGGCTACTGGATAATATTAATTTAAATGAAAATTTCCATCTCGTTCATGCAACACATTTGACAGAAGCAGAAACGCTACGTTTAGCAAAAACAGGTGCGAATGTAGTGCTTTGTCCTAGCACGGAAGGGAATCTGGGAGATGGTATTTTTAATTTAAAAAAGTATCAAGATGTGGGTGGTAATTGGAGTATTGGAACGGACAGCCACGTAGGATTGAATCCTTTTGAAGAATTGCGTATTTTAGATTATGGGAAGCGAATGACAACGCATCAGCGCAATACCTTTATAAATGCGCAGCAAAGCGATAGTGGATTATTTGCTTTACAAAAAAGTGTGATCGCTGGTCGCAAAGCAATGGGAAACTTCAATGATAATTTTTTTAAACAAGGCGAGTCATTTGATGCTTTGGTGATGGACGCGAGCGCGCCACTTTTGCAAGTGACGTCTTTCGAAAATCTGACCTCTACTATTGTTTACAGCTCCGATGTAAGTATGCATTTGGGGACAATAGTCGCAGGGAAATGGTGCGTAAAAAATGGACGACACTTGAATGCAGAGAAGATACAAGCTAATTTTATCAAACGATTAAAGTCGATGAATTACCGATAAGTACCAAAGTACAGGTTTTAATTTTTTTCCGTATCCATAAACTCTAATGATGCTCCATTTATTACCTGTCTTACTTTATACGGACGTTTATCTTGCGCCTCGTAATAAGTACGCATTTGCATTTCTAATACAATTCCAATCGTGATCAGTTGGATTCCTGCCAGAACGAGCATTAGTCCCAAAATTAAAAGTGGTTTACCCCAAATGTCTTGTCCCATTAGTTTTAAAACTCCGAGATAGACGTTGATTGCTGCGCCAATCGTAAAAAGTAATACTCCTCCGTTACCGAATAAATGCATTGGTTTCTGTAAATACTTTTTAAAAAATAGCATCAACATCAAATCGCTAATGACTTTAAAAGTACGATTCAAACCATATTTAGAAACACCAAATTGACGAGCGTGATGTTTCACATCTACTTGGGTTACACGTCCGCCTTCGAGATGCACTAAGACAGGAATAAAGCGATGTAATTCACCATATAGACCGAGATCTTTGGCTAATTCACTACGAAAAACTTTCAACGCACAGCCGTAATCTTTCAAAGTAACACCCGACGTTTTGCGAATAATATAATTAGCAATTTTGCTCGGAATTTTTCTTAATACCATTCCATCCTGTCGATTTTTTCGATTACCAGCTACCATATCCCAATCGCCTTCTTCTGCTACTTTTAACATGCTTGGAATATCGCTAGGGTCATTTTGTAAATCACCATCCATCGTTACGATATACTCGCCGCGGGCATAGTCAATGCCTGCCATGAGTGCTAGACTCTGTCCGTAGTTTTTTCTAAATTCAATAATTCGTAGGAATGGATGGGCGAGTCGTTTGAGTTCTTTAACTGTTCCATCAGTCGAACCATCATCTACGTAGATGATTTCATAATTGAAGTCTGTGTGGAGCGCATCCGTGATTTGCTGTACTAGTGGACGGATGTTTTCTTCTTCGTTATAAACAGTGACGACAACGGATAGCTTTGGACGCATTTTATATTAATGTAAAAGGCAAAATATAAAGTGTGAAATCTAAAAGTGCAGCGTTTTTACCTCTATTTTAGAGGATAGAAATCTACAAGTTACGTTCTGCTAATTTTAATTATTCAAATAAAATTGAGGGTGGGGAGAATGTAAAACCGAAAAATGTAAAAGGCTAAAAAACAGCTATTTATAAATAAAAACGGTCTGTTTTATACTTTCACTAATGCAAATCTAACTAGAAAAACGATAGCTGTCTAATTTTATCAAAACTGCCATCATGATGGTAAAGCCTAAAAGTGAAGAACCACCTTTACTAATAAACGGCAGTGGAATTCCAATTATTGGCATTAATCCAATAGTCATTCCGATGTTAATTAGAATATGGATAAAAAGAATGCCTGCTACGCCATAAGCATAGTAGCGAGAGAAAAGTGAACGTTGTTTTTCGGCAAGAAAAACAATGCGTAGCATTAATGCGCAAAACACTAAAATAATCAATGTACTACCGATAAAACCTTGTTCCTCACCAATGGTACAAAAAATAAAATCAGTGGTTTGTTCAGGTACATAATTTAGCTTAGTCATGGTGCCTTGTAGAAAACCTTTGCCGTGCAGACCACCTGATCCGATTGCCATTTTTGATTGTAAAACGTTATAAAGAGAACCACGTGGATCACATAATTCAGGACGAAGCCACACGTTGATCCGATCTTGTTGGTGACTTCCAAGGAAATTATTGAAAGCGTAGTTAGCTGCATAAACAATAGTCGAACCTGCTGCTAAAGAAGCAACAGTGATATTGACCAGTTGACTTTTTTTACCATATTGCGATAAGCCGATGATAAGTAAAACAGCTGCATTGACCCCTAATGTTTCTATTATCCAACCTCGTTGAACAGCTAAAACAGATAACGCGACGAGTAAACCGAATACTGTATAGCGCTGTAAACGATGATTTTTGTAGCGAATATTTAATACTAAAATTCCTAGCCATAGCAGACCAAGTATCGTAATCCATGCCTCGTACATAATTCCTAGAATTAGTAAAAGGGTTAACGTTCCGCCGATTAAAAAATACACAGAAGATAATCCAGCGCGATAGAGTACTAATAGAAAAGATAGAAAAACCAAGGCTGAGCCAGCATCAGGTTGTAATAGGATGAGCACAATTGGTAACGAAAAAATGGTCACTCCAATCGCTTGATCATAGAGATTGCGTAAATCTGTATTATAAGTACTGAGATAAGAAGCCATTGCTAAACAAGTAGCAAATTTGGCAAATTCGGAAGGCTGCAAAGAAAATCCACCAAAGGAAAACCATGAAGTTGCGCCTTTAATTGTAGAGCCAAAAATAAGCACTAAAATAAGTAGCAATAAGGCAAAGCCATAAATTGGATAGGCGAAGGTGCGCCAAAACTTCCAATCTATTAAATAGATGATTCCAAAAACGAAGAGCGAAATACCAATCCAGATAGTCTGTTTACCCGAAGCGGTATTTAAGTAATCACCGAAACTGTCTGGATAGCCATCGCCATAACCCACCGTATATATCGCCAACCAACCAATAACGACTAAACTTAGAAATAGCCCAAAGGTTAAACCATCAATTCCCCGCGCAGCGTTGCGATCACGCATAATGTTTTTAATTGCTCGTTACTAGTTCGATAACTTTTGGTTAGTAATAGCCTGCTAACTCCTGTGGACGAATATTTTTGTCCTGTGCTGGATATGCACTTGGATAATCTCGTTTTAGGCTATATAATACCCGAGTAGCTGCTAATTTAGTTGTAAACGCGCCTGCACGAAGTTTATAATATGGACGTTCGTGTACCCAATCAACGGATATGTTCGGGTATCGACCTTGAAAATTGCGCAAAGCACTATCTAGTTTTGTTCGGTCTGTTGTAGCGAGCAATTGGATACGCCAACCATCGACAGCGACTTTTGAACGATTGATTTCGACAAACCGTTGCATCATTTGACTGATAGCGGCTTGTTCACTAATCGTGACATTTTGTGCTTGTCCTGCGATAGCTAGACTGGCAATAATGCTCAATGAAAGTAAGAATCTCTTGATCATAATAATTGATTTAAAGAAAGGAAGTACCCGTCCAGATACTTCCTTTCTAGGTAACTCAAATTTAGAAAACAGTTCGCATTCCTTAGCTTTTATAGCGTCATAAAAATGCGATTGTTTAGTACTATTATTTCAGTGTTTCTTAGCTAGATAACTGCGACATAATCGCAATACTTGCCGATGTTCCTAAACGGCTAGCTCCTGCTTCTAACAGTTTCGTTGCTGTTTGTGCTGAACGAATGCCTGCTGAAGCCTTGATTCTTATATCTTCGGATAAGTTTTGACGGAGTAATTTTACTATTTCAACAGTAGCTCCTTCCCCATTAAATCCGGTAGATGTTTTTACATAATTGACTCCAGCCTTTTCACAGATTTGACACAATCTTAAAACTTCTTCCTTTTCTAATAATCCCGTTTCTAAAATTATTTTTATCACCTTTCCACGTAAGTGAACAGCCATAGTCGTGCTCTCAATATCATTAGCGACGTAGTGCCAGTTTTTATCTTTTACTGCGCTAACGTTGATAACTACATCCACTTCATCTGCACCATCATTAAGGGCACGTTTTATTTCTTCTACTTTTGCAGCAGTGGTAGAATAGCCATTGGGAAAACCAATTACAGTTGTCACTTTTACTGGGCTATCTGCTAGAAAATCAACAGAGCGCTTAACGAAATAAGGGGACACACAAACAGCGGCAAAACTGTATTCTTTTGCTTCTTCACAGAGTCGCGCTATTTCAGATAGCGTACTGTTTGGACGTAGCAGAGTATGATCAATAGATGCTGCTAAATTCATGTATGGTTGTACTTGTGGATAAAAAAGGATTTCAAATGTTTACCGTATTAGTAAAGCAACAATTTTCTTGGAAATAGGCGGAGGGAACATTTGCTATAGCCCGCAATATATTACTATTGTAATGGTTATCAACACATTTGTAAGAGAAAATTTTTGTTAAAAATATGAGAAAATGTAAAAAGCGGCATAAACACTGCTGTTTATACCGCTTTTGCTCAAATATTTTGATGGACTAAGGGATAGATTTTTATTAAAAAATCAAACCACTCGGTGCATTTTATTTTCCGTGACAACGCTTGTATTTTTTTCCACTACCACAAGGACAAGGTTCGTTACGACCAACTTTTGCTTCACTACGTTGGAAAGTTTCTACTTTTTGTACGGATTGTCCTGCGCGTTCCGCTGCTGCTCTGGCTCTCGCAGCTGCTGCATCGGGGCTAGATCCGCCCGTTGCAGCACGTGCTGCGGTACTGCTTCCTCCGTCGGAACGGCTAGCACGGGTTTTACTCAAGTCCGTACGTTTTTCACGTGCTTCTTGTAATTTACCATTTTGAGGAGAAATTGCCAATGTTCCTTTTAGTAAGTAAGAAGTAACTTCTTCATTGATACCATAAACAAGATCTTCAAATAAGTTGAAGGCTTCCATTTTATAAACGACCAAAGGATCTTTTTGCTCAAAAGAGGCAGCTTGAGAAGATTCCTTTAATTCATCCATTGAGCGCAAATGTTCTTTCCATTTTTCATCAATCAAGGCTAATGAAACGGCTTTTTCAATATCGCGCATGATGGAAGTTCCATCACTTTCTACAGCTTCTTTCAAATCTGCGGCAATCGCTAATTGCTTAGATCGTCCGTCTGTGTAAGGAATTAAAATACGCTTGTATTGATGACCTTGGTTTTCATAAACATCTTTAATCGATGGCATCAAACCAGAAAGAATTAAATCTTCTTTACGATCGTACATTTCCATTACTTGCTTCTGGAAAGTATCAATTACATCGTTGTCTTTACCTTCTGTAAAGTCAATGGCATCCATTTTGGGGTCAACGCCTAAGGTACTTAATGAATCTTTACGGAATGATTCGAAATTTCCATCTTGGCGGTGACTCAACACTAAATTTTCTACCAAGGAAGAGAACATATTATTCAAATCTACCGAAAGGCGATCTCCTTCTAGTGCGTTATCCCGTTTTTTATAAATGGCTTCCCGCTGGATGTTCATCACATCATCGTACTCCAATAATCGCTTCCGAATACCGAAGTTATTTTCTTCTACTTTTTTCTGAGCGCGCTCAATGGACTTGGTTACCATCGAATGTTGAATGACTTCACCATCTTGATGTCCCATTTTATCCATCAACTTCGCAATTCGCTCAGATTGGAATAGTCGCATCAGTTTGTCTTCTAAAGAAACGTAAAACTGAGAGCTACCTGGATCTCCCTGACGACCAGCACGACCACGTAATTGGCGGTCAACACGGCGTGAATCGTGTCGTTCCGTACCGATAATTGCCAAACCACCCGCTGCTTTTACTTCATCAGAGATTTTAATATCCGTACCCCGACCTGCCATGTTCGTTGCAATCGTAACTGCACCTGCGCGACCTGCTTCGGCAACAACTTCTGCTTCCCGCTGGTGCTGTTTCGCGTTTAAGACGTTGTGTTTAATGCCTCGAATATCAAGTACGCGACTTAGTCGCTCTGAAATTTCGACAGAAGTCGTACCAACTAATACTGGACGACCAGCTTCAGTCAACTGGGTAATATCTTCAATTACCGCATTGACTTTTTCGCGTTCGGTTTTGTAAACTAAATCCTCGCGGTCATCGCGTTGAATTGGGCGATTGGTAGGAATAACTACTACGTCCAATTTGTAAATTTCCCAAAGCTCACTTGCTTCCGTTTCCGCAGTACCAGTCATACCTGATAGCTTGTGGTACATCCGGAAATAGTTTTGTAAAGTAACGGTTGCGTAAGTTTGGGTGATATCACCGATTTTTACATTTTCCTTGGCTTCTAATGCTTGGTGCAAACCATCTGAGTAGCGACGACCTTCCATCATCCGACCTGTTTGCTCATCGACAATTTTTACTTGACCATCTACTACGATATATTCTTCATCCCGCTCAAATAAAGTGTAGGCTTTTAGTAGTTGACTAATCGCGTGCAGGCGCTTTGCCTTTACAGAATAATCTGCTGCTAACTTATTCTTATCTGCTTCGCGTTCTTCGAGGGTTAACTCCTCTGAGTTGTCAATTTCCATCATACGCATCGCAAGATCGGGCATGACGAAGAAATTAGAATCATCTGTATTCCGCGAAAGATATTCTGCTCCTTTTTCGGTTAACTCAACTTGGCGATTTTTTTCGTCAATGGTAAATAATAATGGCGCGTCCGCAATGTGCATATTTTTGGATTGCTCCTGCATATAGAAGTTCTCCGCTTTTTGCATTTCTACTTTCACTCCTTCTTCACTCAAAAATTTAATCAACGGACGATATTTAGGTAAAGCGCGATAAGCACGTAATAATGCCATACCTGCTTGCCCTTCATCGTTACCGAATTGTGCATTTTTGAATAATTGCTTACCTTCTGATAAAAAATCAGTAGCCAATTTTTTTTGCGCACCCAATAGGCGTTCAACCATTGGTTTCAATGCATCATATTCTTGTTCCTCGCTTCCTTTTGGTACTGGACCAGAAATAATCAATGGCGTACGCGCATCATCAATCAACACAGAATCTACCTCATCAATCATCGCAAAGTGGTGCTTACTCTGCACCCGCTCTTCCATGGAGCGCACCATATTATCGCGGAGATAATCGAAACCAAATTCGTTATTGGTACCAT
The DNA here is from genome assembly GCA_045106545.1 of Saprospiraceae bacterium. Classification (GTDB taxonomy): domain Bacteria; phylum Bacteroidota; class Bacteroidia; order Chitinophagales; family Saprospiraceae; genus JBGCES01. The sequence continues at coordinate 10,192 of JBGCES010000279.1, read as the reverse complement.
AAGTGATATCACAGCTGTATGCTTTGATTCGTTCCGGAGAGTGTGGACGATACTTATCAATACAATCAATGGTTAAAAATAAAAATTCGAAAATAGGTCCGACCCATTCACAGTCCCGTCGTGCCAAGTAGTTATTAACCGTAATAACATGTACGCCACCTTTGGGAGACAATCCGTTCAAATAAGCAGGTAAGGTTGCCACTAATGTTTTACCTTCACCCGTCATCATCTCGGCGATCTTACCATTGTGCAATACCATACCACCAATCAACTGTACATCGTAATGAACCATGTTCCACTGAATTTCTCCTCCAGCAGCTGTCCATTGGTTTTTCCAAATCGCTTTATCTCCTTCAATCCGTACGTAATTTTTACCCGGCGTAGCAGCTAATTCACGATCGTGTGGAGTTGCAGTAACGGTGAGTTCACTATTTTCCGAAAATCGACGCGCTGTTTCTTTCACGACGGCAAAAGCTTCAGGGAGCAATTCTTTCAAAATGACTTCCAAGTGCTTATCGCGTTCTTTTTGCATCTCGTCCTGCTCCAAAAATAACTGTTCTTTGCGCTCTAAATCCTCTTCAGTTTTAGCTTCCTCCGCAATATCAATCAAGTCTTGGTCAATGCCTGCTAGGTGTTCTTTGATGCGCCGACGAAAATCTACCGTCTTATTCCGTAACTCGTCAAAGCTCAAGCGCTTTAAATTTTCGAATTCCTCGTTGATTTGTTCTACAATCGGTGAGTATTCCGCAACATCACGTTCGTACTTTGTACCGAATATTTTCTTTACGGATTTAGTTATAAAATTGAACATTATATTATGCGTTAGGTTAAGGGCGGAGGATAAAAGGTTAAAGTGAGTATCCTTTATCCTTCGCCAGTTTTATCAAAATAACCAAAGTGATTAATTCATTCTACTTACTTTTGCGATAATAATCCCAAAAGTGCTGCAAAGGTAATAATTAAAACAACGCTTTGGAAGGCAGGATAGATAGGAGTGATAATGAAATGACTATTTCTACTATATATATTTACCTTACGAACTGTAGTACCATAATTTATACCAAGCTAAGAAAACTGACAGCTTGACAGTTCGATTTAAATTAAACGGAAATAATTACCGATGTATTTTAAAACAATAGCCAGTGTCTTACTAATTTTGACACTATTATTAAGTTGTGAAACAGAACACGGCGATCAGCGCAATATTCGTAAGTTTTATTTCCCCGTTGAGACGTTGGATGATGGTTTGGTATATGAATATGAGTCCGTTAGTAATGATACTTTTCCGCCCGTTTACTGGTATTATCGAAACATAAAACAGAAAGATGATCTTTATTTGATTGGTACTGCTTATGGAGTAGATTTATTACCTAGTCAACTGGTAACGGAGGCAGTCGTGAGTAATGGAATGCTACTAGAGGATATGTATCTGTTTGTAAATGATACACTGGGAGGGCAAAAACAAGTGCCTGTAGAAATACAATCGGGAAGTGCATTTCCGTTCTTGGTAAAAGATTCAACTGGTGTCTTTTTGTATAAAGTTAAATGGTCAATGCCTGATTCGCCAGAGATTTCCACAACACTGATCAAAAATCGACGTTTTTTAGGAGATACAACTTATACTTATGCAGGTAAAGAATATCCTGCTGTTATTTTTACCGTCAAAGAACTAATCGAGCAACGAGCAGAAGGAAGTTTAGAATTAGAGTATGATGGGGTAGAAATATATGCTAAAAACATCGGCTTGGTTTATTATAAAAAAGAAATTCAAGCAGGCTTCATACAAGAGTACGCATTGGCAAAGACCTATCCGATGACGACTTTAGAAGCTAAATTCAAACAACTTTTGGATGATGAATAATATTTTAAGAGAATCAAACAGTGTATTCACAAGCAAAATGTTATACGCTTTGATTCTGTTTTTAGGAATACACCTACTGAGTACTTCTCTCGCTGCTCAAATCATTCCACCTGAATTTATCTGTGTAAAAAGTGATACGCTGATTTGGGAAGTGCCTACCAATACTTGTGGTGATTTTAATAGCTACGAAATTTTCTTCAGTCAAAATGAAAATGGACCTTATGATGTATTAGCAACGATTAATGATCCTAATCAGACGAATTTCGTCCACGAAGAAAGTATAACTGGAGCATTTTTTTACTATTTCCAGACGAATGCAGATTGTCCTGGAGAGATGAGTTTGAGTTCCGATACGTTGGATAACAGATTACCAGAAGTGATTGATATTCGTAGCGTTTCCGTTGAAAATAATGCTGTTGTTATTAGTTGGAATATAAATCCTGACGCTGCTGAGTATATTATTTATCAAGATACGGAAATGGGCATAGTGCCGATAGGTACGACGAGTGATTTGAGCTATACTGATAGTGAGAATGATCCAAGTATAGCAACCCAAACATATTATGTAACGGCTAGTGACGCTTGTCGTAATACGAGTATCTTCCCAGATTCACAGACTTCAATACTTTTGAGTACCGAAGGTGGGAATAGTTGCGATCGTACCATCAATCTCAGTTGGAATCGGTATGTAAATTGGCGTAATCCGATAGAGCGGCAGGAAATATGGGTAAGTATTAATAATTCTGTTGCGGAAAAAATTGATTCTGTAGCTGGTGATGTAACTACTTATGGCTTTACCAATATCAATAATGCAACGGATTATTGTTTTTTTATCAAAGCAATTGAAAGTGAAACAGGCTACAGTGCTAATTCTAGCGAAAGCTGTCTGACTGCAAATATTACCGAAGGTAATGATGAATTATTTTTACGAACGGTTTCTTTTACACCTGATAATCAAGTACAATTGGATTGGCTTTGGAATACGAATGCCACTTTAACAGAAATAAACATTTTGCGAGGTAGTGAAATTAATGATTTATCACCTTTGGAAATGCAGTCGCCAGTGACTCCCTTACCTAACGCTCCGAGTTTTACGGATGAATCAGAGGAAGCAAGTAACGCTGCTTTTTACTATCAAATAAGTACAACCGATGAATGCTCGACTACGGTTAATTCTGATGTTTTAAATACTGTGTTACTCGCAGGAATGGTTCAACCCGATCAAACTAATTTACTCACTTGGACAATCCCTGACTGGAATGGAAGCGAGATTGAGCGCTACGAATTATTTCGTATTATAAATGGAGAAACCGAAGACTTAGGGGTTATTCGTCCTCCAGTAAATAGTTATTCCGATCCGATCGATCCAAATAATTTAGCGCAAGCCAATGCGCAGTATTACCTACTCATTTCTATTATTATAAAACGAGCAGATGGAACTCTAGAAACTGTACAGGTTCGTTCTAACACGATTTCTATCGTTCAATTTGCCAATATACAAACCCCAAATGCCTTTGCACCTAATGGTCGCAATCGTATATTCCGTCCCGTTATTACTTTTGGCGAATCAGCTGACTATCAGTTAATAATATATAATCGTTATGGCGGCATTGTTTTTGAAACTACTGATTTCCAACAAGGTTGGAATGGTCGTGATATCAGCGGAAAACTGAGTACTAGCGGCGTTTATATTTACCACATTCGTATTGTGCAACCTGATGGTAGCACTACTGAAGATACCGGTACAGTAACGTTAATCCGTTAGGATTAGTAAAAAAACATTATCTTGCCTAGGTATTGATGTAATGAGCAGATTTATATATACCTATTATTATGTAATTCTATCCCTTCTCACATCAATTCAACATTCCAGCCGCTTTATATTTATGAAATAAAAAAGTCGCACCAGAAAGATGATTATTAATAATAAGTTATCATCTAACACGTGACGCAGGATAAAAAAATGCATCACCCTCTTCTCAAAATAATCTTTCTTTGTTGGATTTGTACCCTTGCAAATACATCTATACTCGCGCAATCTCCTGTGCAGATATCCGAACAGAGAATCAAAGACCAACCCGTTGAATTAACTTTCTCTCGACAAGGTGGATTTTATACGGATGAAATAGAGCTTGAACTCTATTCACCCGATACTAAGATTTACTATACCATTGACGGTAGCCGTCCATCTCGTCATTCCGAACGTTATCGAAAGCCCATTCAGATTGAAGAAACAATGGTTGTTCGTGCGGTGGCTTATCGTGGACGCAAAAAAAGTAAGGTTGCTGGACATACTTTTTTCATTGATGAAGAAGCAAGTAATTTTCCAACTGTTTCTCTAAGTCTTGCCGCCAAAACCTTATTTGATCCCGATGGTGGGATGTTTATGAAAGGTAAAAACGCGGTGGATTCGATTTGGTCAATGCCAGGGGCAAATTTTTGGTCTCGCAAAGAGGTACGGGTTAATACCGAATTTTTTGAGGCAGATGGTTCTAACTCTTTTCGTAGCGAAACGGGGATGCGCTTGTTTGGTGGAATGTCGCGGTTATTTCCGCAAAAGTCACTGGTGTTAGTGACGCGAAGTAAATACGGAAAGAAACATTTTAAAAATCGTCCACTTGGGGAAGAAGGAGCAAAAAAATATAAGTTTTTAGTGTTGCGTAATTCAGGAAGTGATTTTGGTAAAACGCACTTTCGCGATGGCTTAATGACGGGGCTGGTAGAAGATTGGGATATGGAAAAACAAGCATTCCAACCTGCACATGTTTATATCAATGGAAAGTATTGGGGAATTTATAACATTCGAGAGAAAATAAATCGTTACTTCCTTGCGGAACACAGTGAATATCATAAAGATAGTGTGGACTTGATCGAGCATCGCTGGACGCGCAAACGTGGTAGTCGTCGGCACTATGATAAATTATTGAAGTTTATTAGAGAACATGATCTAAGGGAGCCAGCTAATTATGCTTACGTGCAGAGTCAAATGGATGTCGCCAATTTCATGGATTATAAAATTGCGCAGATCTTCTTTGATAACCAAGATGCAGGTGGAAATATAAAGTTTTGGCGACCACAAACGCAGGGCGGACGTTGGCGATGGATTTTGTATGATACCGATTGGGGCTTTGGCTTGCATGATGCTTATGCGTATAAAAACAATAGTCTAGCATTTCATACTGAGCCCAACGGGCCAAGCTGGCCTAATCCACCGTGGAGTACTTTTCTACTACGTAATTTGCTAGAAAATGCAGATTTTCAACGTCAGTTTATCAATCGTTTTGCCGATCATCTAAATAGTGTTTTTCAAAGCAAAACGATAGAACGTGATATTGACCGATTATATACCAATCTACTTGCCGAAATTCCACGTCATCTACAGCGCTGGCAGTTGAGCGAAGACCGATGGGAGGAGCAAGTACATATTCTCTATAATTTTGCAAAAAAACGACCAGCTTACGTGCGACAGCACTTGGGGGAGATGTTTGATATTGGCGAGGAACGGCATATTCAAATCAATAATACCTTCGGTGGGCAGGTGTACGTTAACGAAAATCTTATTCTCGAAAACGAAACGTTTAGTGGAACTTATTTTGAAAAAATTCCAATCAAATTACGTGCTATACCACACTTTGGCTATCGTTTTTCGCATTGGGAAGGTTTTTCAGAACGAGAAATTGCGCGCTCGTTGACTATTCAATTAGGAAAAGAAAAAACGCGCGTTTATGCCGTTTTTGAAAAATTTGACCATCCACTGGAAGGACAGGTGATTCTGAATGAAGTTAGTGCGAATAATAAAAAAACGGGTGACTGGATTGAATTATTCAATTATACGGAAGAAACAATAGATTTGACAGATTGGGTATTGACGGATTTAAAAAACGAATTTCATATCCCTAATGTCGAAATTGCCCCCAATGATTACCTAGTTATTTGTCAAGATTCGACTAGGTTTTTGCAACAACATCCTCTAGCCTATAACGTCATCGGAGGAATGGATTTCGGTATCAACAAACGTTACGAAACTTTACAGTTATTTACTGCTAATGGAGCAGCTATAGATAGTATGGGTTACGAAATTCCGCCAACTGATTCGGTTTTTACGTTTAATTTACTCTTGCCACATTTGGATAATGCAGATATTGAAAATTGGGAATTGCGACGTGGTGAAGGTTCTCCTAATAAGCCTAATCCATACTATGTAGAAAGTACGATTCGTACACAACAAGAGCAGTATATGCAAATAGGCGTAGCTGGTGCATTACTTTTAGTTTGCATATTTTTATTGATTATGAAAAAGCGCCGTAGAACGATAGGAGTAAATGAAAAAGTGGAGTGGTGATCAATTAATTAGTGAGATTGATAAAATTGTTTGATTGTGAAATTGTCGTTATATCTTACTAAGAGACGCCGAAAAAATAAATTTACATTTTTTCAGATGATGATTTTTCTGAATGAATAGTTTTTATTCAACAAAATCATCAATTGAAAAAATCAGAATGTAAATTTATTTTTTGGCCAATACTAAGAACAAAAACTCAATAGTGATAAAAAAAGAAAGCAGACGTCGAATTGACATCTGCCCCTAAAAACAACTATTGTAAACCTTTCACATTTATTCAATTAATACTTTATCTTCTTGCTCTTAACTCACCTAAATTATCATAACGTTTGTTAATCAAACTCTTCAATTCCTTACGTGCAAAGAAGATACGGCTTTTAACCGTTCCAAGCGGTAATTCCAAATTATCCGCGATTTCTTGGTATTTATATCCTTGATAGTGCATCAAAAACGGAATACGTAAACTGCTATCTAGATTAGTTACCATCTTACGCAATTCTGTCATCATGATATTAGAATCTCCGCTATTATCAATGATAGTACTACCAGAGTTGATGTAATAAAGGTTATCGGTAGAATCCATGATTGTATTCGCCTTAACCTTCTTACGGTAATTATTAATGAAGATATTTTTCATTATTGTAAACAACCATGCCTTGAAATTTGTACCAGGACGAAACTTCTCTCTATTTACCATCGCACGATAAGCAGTCTCCTGAAATAAATCACGTGAATCTTCCGAATTCTTAGTTAAATTGTATGCAAATGCATTCAATAAATTCGACATATCGTTGAAGCGGTTGTTAAATTCTAAGGTATTCATTTTCATTATCAAGTTGATTAACAGTAAATGTTACTATATCTTTCTTTTGTTGAAGCAAATATAGAATAAAGTTAAACAAAAAACAAGTTGTGGATTCAACAAAAGTACTGAATTTGAAAAGTTATCATTTAGGACAATTTGATTTTTAAAATATAAACAATTGATAATCAGTTGGTTAAAGTTATTTTTTGATTAAAATTGGCAATATTTAACTTTCAGAAAAAAATGAAAGTTTTTGTTCCAAAAAAGTGAATGCTTAATTATAGACTCAGTTTATACGTAAAATGCCCGTTTTTGCTTGCTGATGCAAACCAGTTTTATGCTCTTTAGGTGAAATGGTTAAACAGTTTTTGTAAGCTTTTCTTGCAGCAGCGTAGTTCTTTTGATTTTCATAAATATGTCCTTGTTCCAAAGCAGCACGGCAAGCATAATAATGAGGAGCGTAGCGACCACGATTAATTGTTTGTTGATAATGTTTAATGGCGGTAGAAAAATTGTTTAACGCATGATTGATACGCCCTTGGCGATAGGAGAATTCTAATTGTTGCTGCTCGTTTTGAAAGGCGTTGATTGACTTTGCTTGCAAAATATCACTTGCGCGCTCGTAATAACCACCATCAAAGAGGAGACGTGCTTGAAGTAGGTCAGGATGTACGGTTGATTGTTCTTTTGCTTCAAGTTGTGCACTTTCATCTTCGCCGACAATTGCATAACCATGCTGTAGAATGGACTTTTGGTAGTATTTGAATTGGTTTGTTGATTTAAATAATAAGGCATGCCAACTCAAACGTCGATAAGCATCTTTAATAAAATTACGTCCACCGAATTCATTTAGAAACCGCTCAAAATATACGTCTGCATCACGATCCAGTCGATTTAATTTAGCCTCACCCAGCATAAAATTTAAATAAGGGAAAGATAAAAATGCTGCCCCTTTAGGACAGGTTTCTAATATTTTGATAGCATAATCATTACGATTCGCATAGGTGGCAACATTAGCAATAATAAAGGTATGCAATGGACTACTTGCCGCGTCTAATTGGCTATTTTGAATCGTTTGCCAAGCAGAGACAGGATCATTTTCTAGATGTAATAGGAGGTAAGCGTAGAATACTTGTGTCTCTGCAGTGAAAATAAAATCGTTGTGTTGCGCGTAGCTTAGTACTTCTGCTAATTCTTGTTTTCCTTCTGCTACCGTTCCTTCCATGCTACTTACCCATTCCAAAGCCCAGCGGTAATTGTCGGGAATAGTGCCAACGATAGCATGTAATAGCCCCAGATCTTTTTTATTAGGAATAAAATCAGGGAACTTACGCACGTTCTTATTAAGTAACTTAAATGCTTTATTGGTTTCGAAGTAAGTAGTTGTGTATTCTTCAAACTTCAATCGTGCCAGTGCCCAATGTAAGCGAATGTCAGCTTGCAGAAATAAATAATATGGTGATTCTGGATCGCCATCTTCGCTAATTTTTGCTAATCGTTCTTCCTTGCGCGCCTCTAGTCGTTTAAAAACGGCTTCCTCTTCACCAATATATACTGTAAAAAAGTCAATGTAGTCTTCTACATGTAAGCGGATTAAGTTGTCCGGTTCAGCCGTTTTCATTGTCGCCAATAACTGCTGAGCTTCTGCAAAACGTAATTCTAACGTTTTTTTGTACGCTTTCTTAGCAGTAGGTGACCATTTGAAATAGCCTTTCGCACTTATTCCTCCGCTGAATAGCAGACTTAATATGATTAGACAAGTAAATTTTCTCATTCTATCGGTTTCTAAAGCCACAGCTCACAACTAAACAATTTCGCAGTTACGACTTCCTGATTTCATCCAGTAGACGCTGAGTTTCACTATAATCCTGGCCGTTTTTGCGAGCTATTTGAATGGCTGCTTCTGCCGTTTTGATTGCTTTCCCTTTTTTTCCTAAACGATGATAAAGTGCTGCTAAAGTATCGTTTGTAAATAGGCTATTATCCATAGCGACGGCGCTTTTTGCCCATTTAGCAGCTAGTTTTAAATCCTTGCGTTCGGTAGCTAGTTCATAAAAATTCCATGCCATTTCATTTAATTCATCCACATCACGAGGCTCGTAATTCTTCATGAACAATTTAGCGTTTTCGATATACTTTTCACTATCCTCTGCTTGACTGTAATAAGTCAGTCGAAAACGGGTGGACATTTCATTCGCTTTATCGGGGTAGGCACGTTTAAATAAGGCATCAATTTGTTCCAAAGAAGAACGATTAACCGTATCATTTAGCTTATCATAAATCAAATTCTGAATTTTTCCAACTACTGCGGGCGTACCAAACTTTTGTACAAAAGCTGGACGATGTTTGATTAATAAATCAAATATCTTAGAATCGGTATTATCCAAATAATTAAAAACGAAATCTAAATTCTTTTCCGTAGTGACATCGGTTTGCGTATCTAAATATTCCTCTGCGATGGGTAAATGCGAATTATCACCTGCTTGAAAACGCATAATGGCGTAATTATATAAAAATTCAGCACTGCGCTCACCTTTTGCATAACGCGCCTCCATTCCTGCTAAATTGCGCTCTTCATCAAGGGCGATTTCGCCTACCTCCATAAACTGCGGTACGGACTGATAACTGACAATCCGATGGTGCATTTTTCCATCACCATCAATGAATAGAAAAGCAGGATAAGATTTGATATTGTATTCAATGCCTACGGGAATACCGCTACCCGCTTCCATGTTCATTTTGTAATTGACAAAATTTTCATTGTAAAAACGCCCGACTTTACGGTTAGCAAATACTTCTCGATCCATTCTTTTACAAGGGCGACACCAATCAGTATAAGCATCTAAAAAAATAAGTTTATTCTCTTCTTTGGCTTTAGTCAAAGCCTTTTTCCAGGAACCTTCTTCGAATTGAATACCCGCGGTAACGAGCGTTTGTGCCGTAAGTATGGAAACAAAAAAGTACAATGATAAAAATGGGAAAATAACTTTCATAGTGATAATAATTTAGTAGCCGTATTGAGTACAATGATAGAATTAGCGAATGATAAGTAGTTAACGTGAAATAATCGTCATTTTTGACTGAGGCTATTTTTGTGCTAGACAAGGCAAAAAACGTAGTCATAGTCTTTTTACGACGAGGCTTTTTAACGATGTATAGTGCAAAAAGAGACCGTCACAAAATG
>JBGCES010000278.1:0-4969 GCA_045106545.1 Saprospiraceae bacterium | reverse complement strand
GAACGACGGCGATTAATATCATCGGTTTCTCAGGTGATAATAAATATGCTGCCTACACGCAGTCCGTCGCAGGTTCGGATTGGACGAACATTAAAGTGATGGAAGTAGCGACTAAAAAACAGTTGGACGATCAACTGAAATGGGTAAAGTTTAGCGGCGCGAGTTGGTACAAAGATGGCTTTTTCTATAGTCGCTATCCTGCCCCCGAAGAAGGAACAGAACTATCTGCCGATAATAAAAACCACTCTGTTTACTACCATAAATTAGGCGATACGCAAGAAAAAGACGAACTGATTTACGCGGATACCGAAAATCCCGATTACTACCACTTCGGTGGCGTTTCAGAAGATGATAAATACTTTATCTTGTACGCGCAGCCTGGTACAGATGGCTTCGCGACTTATTATAAAAATTTAGAAGCGGATGGCAAAATCACGCCACTCTTTGCAGGTTTTGAAAATAAATCAGCCGTCGTACATCATTTAGGCGATGGCAAAATGCTCGTTCGTACCAATATCGACGCGCCCAACTATCGGTTAATCGAAGTCGATGTCAATAATCTCGCAAAAGAAAACTGGAAAGACATTATTCCGCATTCTAATAACTTGTTGCAAAGTGTGAGTACGGGCGGTGGCAAAATGTTCGCGAGTTACCTCGAAAAAGCAACGACGCGGGTTTACCGCTACGATTATGATGGCAGTAACAAACAAGCGATTGAGTTACCCGGTTTGGGTTCCGCTTTTGGCTTTGGTGGCAAAGAGGAAGACGAAACACTTTTTTACACCTTCACTTCTTTTACCTATCCACCGACGATTTTTAAATACAACGTCGCTGCTGATAGTTCCGAAGAATTTTATAAAACAGAATTGAAATTCAATCCTGCTGATTTTGTCGAGAAACAAGTGATGTACAAAAGCAAAGATGGGACGGAAGTGAGCATGTTTGTAGTACACAAAAAAGGATTAAAAATGGACGGTAAACGTCCTACTTACTTATATGGTTACGGTGGTTTCAATGTGAGTTTATCGCCTTCTTTCAGCACTTCGCGCTTAATTTTATTAGAAAATGACGGCGTTTTCGCAATGGCAAATTTACGTGGCGGTGGCGAATATGGCGAGGAATGGCACGAAGCGGGGATGTTATTAAAGAAACAAAACGTCTTTGATGACTTTATCGCAGCGGCAGATTATTTGATTGAAAATAAATACACTTCGTCTGATAAATTAGCAATTGCGGGTGGCTCCAATGGTGGTTTGTTAGTGGGCGCAGCGATGACGCAACAGCCTGATAAATTTGCGGTAGCATTTCCAGCGGTAGGCGTGATGGATATGTTGCGTTACCATAAATTCACAGTCGGTAAAGGTTGGATTCCAGAGTACGGATCGGCAGAAGCAGACGAAGTGAATTTCAAAAATTTGTACGCCTATTCACCCTTGCATAATTTGAAAGCTGGCGTAGAGTACCCCGCCACTATGGTTACTACTGCCGATCACGACGACCGCGTAGTACCTGCGCATTCGTTCAAATTTGCTGCACAGTTACAGCAGTCACACGAAGGCGAAAATCCCGTTTTGATTCGTATCGCCACTAATGCAGGACACGGCGCGGGTAAGCCGACCTCTAAGATTATTGAAGAGGAAGCGGATCGTTGGTCGTTTATGTTTTATAATACCAACTCGCCGGTGACTTATGAAGTGAAGAAATAAAGATTTTCTAGTTTTAGATAAATCCAAAGGGTTCGATTTCTTAGTTTGAAATCGAACCCTTATTTTTTATCCTTACCTTTATTCTGCTAATGTTTTTTCTATCATCAATCATTCTGCAATGAAACAATTTACTTTTATTTTCCTCTTACTTATCGGTACTTATGCTTGCAAAACGTCCCAAACTGATAACCTCCCCGATCCCAGTCGCTTTGCTTCCGAAATTGCCCAATTTGAAAATATCGCTCCTGTAGCCGCCAAGGAAGTCGTCGTATTCACGGGCAGTTCCAGCGTACGCATGTGGAAAAATGTCCAAGACTTTTATCCGCAATATTTGGTCATAAATACGGGCTTTGGTGGCTCACAAATGAGTGATTTACTCCATTATTTAGAAGAAACCGTTTTGCGTTTTCAACCTAGTAAAGTATTTATCTATGAAGGTGATAATGATGTAAACGCAGGGCAATCACTCAAAACCATTATGCAACAAACCCACAAAGTCGTTAAGGAGATTGAAAAGAAGTTACCACAGGCTGAAATCATTATTATTGGTGCAAAACCTAGCCCCGCGCGTTGGCACTTAAAGGCAGAATATCTAGATTTAAATAACTCCCTAAAAGTATTTGCTGACAGCAAAGCCAATCGTTTTTATGCGGATGTTTGGACGATCATGTTAGATGACAATGGAATGGTGCGAGAGGATATTTTTATTGAAGATCGCCTGCATATGAATGATAAAGGCTATCAACTTTGGGATCAGGTCATGCGTCTGTTTTTGGATTAGATTAGAAGGGTTAATTAGGTACCGGATTCCTTGGAGGAATCCGATACCTATCTCAATTCGATTACTCGTTTGTTAACAAACTTCCATTACTCCTACCCTTTTTGTTAATATACTTCAAATCCTCACCTTCCACCCAACCAAAAATTAGCAAGCTGCGTCTTCCGTTATGAAATTTCATTTTCTAAAATCAAGTGAGTCGATTTAAATTAAAATCAATTCAATTCACTCCAAAAGTTAGCTATGAAGCGAAATTATCTACTACCTCTATTCGTACTATTTACTATAACCGTCTTTTATAATTGCTCCAAAGAAAACGCATCGAGTCTGGAGTCTGGTCTGTCCAATTCCGCAGATTTCGCAGGCGATTATGATGGTAACTATGATCCTACTGAAGCTGACCCTGCTTCAGGCGATCAATATAACGAATACGAAGAAAATGGCTTCGTTAAAACCACCGATAAACCCATTTCGACTTTCTCTATCGACGCAGATGGCGGCGCATATAGCAATACCCGTCGCTATCTTCTGAATGATAAACAATTACCACCGCGCGGAGCGATTCGTACCGAAGAATTTATCAACTACTTCCATTACGATTATCCACAAGCAACTGGTAATGAACCGATTGCACTAAACGGCGAAGTGAGTGACTGTCCGTGGAAACCTGATCACAAATTGCTACGCATTGGTATTCGCGGTAAGGATATTCCACGCAATCAGTTACCCAATTCTAATTTTGTTTTCTTAATTGACGTATCAGGTTCGATGAGTTCAGATGATAAATTAGGCATGCTACGCGAGAGTTTTAAACGCTTCACAGATCAGATGCGCGATGATGATCGCATTGCGATTGTTACTTACGCAGGCGCAGATAAAATTGTTTTGGAATCTACGGCAGGTTCAGAAAAACGTAAGATCAAACGCGCGATTGATAAATTAAAATCAGGCGGTAGTACCGCTGGTGCAAAAGGTATTATCACAGCTTATGAAATTGCTGAACGCAATTTTATTGAAGGTGGAAATAATCGCGTGGTTTTAGGTTCAGATGGTGATTTCAACGTCGGGCCGAGTACGCAGGAAGAACTCGTAGAATTAATTGAAGCTAAACGTGAATCGGGCGTTTTTCTAACCGTTTTGGGTGTCGGTCGCGGCAATTATAATGAAGCTGCTATGGAGCAAATTGCCAATAATGGCAACGGGACTTATGAATATTTAGATAGCCAAGAACAAGCAGATAAAGTATTTATCCACGAGTTTAATAAATTCTATACGGTCGCGAAAGATGTGAAAATTCAAATCGAATTCAACCCCGCTATAGTAGAAGAATATCGCTTGATTGGTTACGAAAATCGCCTACTGGAAACAGAAGATTTCGAAGACGATACCAAAGACGCGGGCGAGATTGGTTCCAACCAAACCATTACTGCCCTCTACGAATACAAACCCGTTAGTCAGCAACCGCGTAACGCGCCTTCAGTTACGATTGATTTTCGTTATAAATTACCTGCGGAGAATGTGAGTCAGCCGCTGAGTTTGGAAGTGCGCGATCAGGGAAATTCCTTTGATGACGCGACAGAAAGTATGCGCTTCGCGGCTTCCGCAGCGGGTTTTGGGATGTTGTTATGGGAATCCGACTATAGTGGCGACTTAGAATATAGCGACTTGAAAACTTGGGTGCGTAAGGCGAGAACGTACGATCCACAAGGACATCGGAAGGAAATGGAAGAGTTGATTGAAGTGGCGGAGGGGTTGTAAAACAATTGTTCAGATAAGAGGTATCTTAAAGGATACCTCTTATCTATTCATTAATTACTCCCAAGCAATTCAATCATATTATATTGACTATTCTTAACGTAAGTCGCAAATTCTGCTTTTTCCAACTTTTTACTACAGCTATTTAGTTCCAACGCCTCCAGAGAATCGTGGTTATGTTTAAAATAATAAAGCATCTCCCCTACTTCCACTTTACTAGCTGCTTGTTCAAAACAGTCCACAATCCAAATTTCAATCAATTCCCAAACCAATTCTTGAAATTTCCAATATCGGAAATCCGCAAATTCATTAGTTTCATCATAGTCATGACGCGTCAATTCGTCCATTTCGGATTGACTTAGCGTAACAAATAGATCGTCAAATAATTGAAATTGTCCATCAATTTTAGCGTAAGCTTCTACATTTTCATAGGTAAAACTCAGTACGACCAAATCAGCAGATTCGCGTTTCGCACGTTGCAATAACGATATAAAAGCAGCGACACCAGATTCTTTTTTAGCTTCTAGATAGTCGTTCACGCTTCCTAAGCGTTGCCAATTAGATGTATTCATCGTTTCTAATTTTGAATTAGGACTGTACAAAGTTTTTATTTGACGCTGATTCTCTATGATTTTTATGATTCAAGCGGGTCTCCGCAATACTGCGGAGCGAGCTGTGAGCGACATAAGACCTACTTGAATCATAACTTGTTCCGTAGCATTACGGAAAA
>JBGCES010000277.1:0-10729 GCA_045106545.1 Saprospiraceae bacterium | reverse complement strand
TAGGGTGAAGATTAGATTGTTCATAATAAATTGTTTTTTAATAAAATTGCGTTGGGGAAAGCTTTTTCTATCCGCAATTTGTAGTAAAAAACGGGAGCACACATCGGTAGAAGACCCGAAAGGTACAAATGGGGGAATACCCTGAGCGAGAGAATTTGTAGTATGAAAGTTGGAAGTTTGCACGTGTCGGAGACGACGTGCGAGCGGGTAGTACGCACAGGTCGGAGACACTGCGCGAGCGACGCGTAGAGGCGTTTTATAAAACGTCTGTACTAAAATGTCTGTATTCGTCGTGTTTGAATTTATAACTCTAGAACGACATTAAGTTGGTGCTTTCAAATTTCCTTACCCTTCCAACAATCCTTTTTGCAAAGCAGCTTTAACCAATCCTATAGAATTACGAACGTTGAATTTCGCGAGTAGATTAGCGCGGTGGGTTTCGATAGTTTTATGGCTGAGATGGAGAGAAGCAGCGATTTCATTCGTCGTTTTTTCGGCGCTGATCAGGTGAAGTACTTCCTTTTCACGGGAAGTGAGTTGTGGAACGAAATAATCGTTGTTAGCGGTTTGATGGCGGAGGCTATTGACGAGCAATTGTGAAGCGGCATTGCTAAGGTAAGTTTCGCCCGCGCATACTTTGCGGATGGCATCAACGATTTCATCGGCAGCAGCATCTTTAATGACGTAGCCGTTCGCACCTGCTTTGAGCATTTGTTGAATAAAGACGCCTTTTTTATAACTCGTTAGTGCTAAAATATTTAGCTGTGGATAGTCCATTCGCAGTCGTTTGCAGGTTTGAATACCATCAATAATGGGCAAGTTGATATCCAGCAGAACCACATCTACGGTCAATGTCTTTAATTGATCGAGTACTTGTTTTCCATTCGCTGCCGTACCTACGACTTCCAGATCACTTTCTTGCTCAATGATTAGACGCAAACCATCGATCAGAATCTGATGATCATCGGCAATAAAAAGGCGAATGATTGAATGCTCAGGCATGATTAAAAAGTTGTTTTTTGATAGCTTTTTACGAAAGCAAATATGCCTCAAAATAGGTAATTTATTGGCATAGCACAATTTGCCTTGCGAACATCACTACAATTTAAGTCGTTGGATAAATGTAGAAAGAGAAAGAATATCTAATTTAAAAAATAGAAATGCGCTTGACTTATTTAATTATTACC
Source organism: Saprospiraceae bacterium (assembly GCA_045106545.1). Taxonomy (GTDB): domain Bacteria; phylum Bacteroidota; class Bacteroidia; order Chitinophagales; family Saprospiraceae; genus JBGCES01. Next base: position 9,542 of record JBGCES010000277.1, on the reverse strand, counting down.
GCCGTTGTTATTGCCTTATTGGGATTTGGTTATTATACTTATGGAGAATCCCAACACTTTTTATCCGAAAAAATCCGTACGCTTTCGGAGTCAGTTGTCGTGGAAAAAAATGATGATGGAGATTATAAAATTTTCTTTGATCAAGAAGGAGATTATAAAATTTATAAAGGAGATTCACCCGCTAAGATCGATTGGGATACGCCTTTTGCAACGGTATCAGGTAGTGAAATAAAATTCGAAAAGTTGAGTAAAGACAGTCGCTTATATTTTGGCATAACGGGGGAGCAATTAGCTGAACCAGTTATCGTTTCCGAAAGATTAATTCCCTTAAAAGGAACACTTAATTTTCGCGATATTGGTGGAATTCCAACTCAGGATGGACGCGTAGTGAAATGGGGAACAATTTACCGGTCGGGTAAATTAGCAGATTTAACCAAACGCGATTTGCGCTATTTTGAAAATTTAGGGATTAAAACCATACTTGATTTTCGTAATGACATTGAAATAGAAAAAGACCCCGATCGCTATCCGACTTCTTATGATATTTTGTACAAACAATATCCCATTGGTGGAAAATCAGGCGCTACTTATGTTGCTTACGAAGCCAAAGTACGTAGTGGAGAGGTAACGGGTTCGCAGTCAAAAGATTTGTTTATTGAATTGATGCGTCAATTCGCGGACAGCGTCGCTCAGGATTTCAAACCTGTTTTGGATCATATTCAAAATGGCAATACTACGCCCTTACTGTATCATTGTACCAGTGGAAAGGATCGCACAGGTTTCGCTACGGCGATGATTTTATCTGCGCTCAATGTAGATCGGGAGATTATCGTCAATGATTATATGATGTCTAATTTCTATCGATTTAAGAAAATAAAAGGTAATTTATTTAAAGCGAAATTGGTTAGAATGGATGCCGAGATGTTGAGTTATGTCATGCAGGTTAACGAAGATTATATCAACGCTGTATTTACAGTTATTGACGAAGAGCATGGTGGAATTGATAATTATTTGACGGAGCAATTTGGCTTAACGGAAGCTGTGCGGGAACAATTAATTCAGAATTATACTTACGAAATAGGTGAAATCGCACCTCTAGAAGTTGCAACGATAGAGTGATTTTCAATTTAAAAAAATTAAACAATAGCGAATTGGTATGATTACTAATTCGCTATTGTTATTCTACCCTAAAATAAGCCGTTTTAAGCAACGCTGAACTAAAAACGCTCAACTCTTATCTGTCCTTCTTTCCGAATTTCTTTTTATAATCTGGATCGCCTTTAATCGGTTCGATTTGTGGCCCGCGTTTTTGAATTGCCTGATAGAAGGCTTCCGCAAATTGTGGTAGCTGTTCGCGCCTTGCCTGAATTGTTTCAATTAATCGCTTTCCATCTTGCGCATAGAGCTCCCGAGGTAGTTGGGCGATAGCGGTATGAATCACTTCATCCGTTACATTTTGGCGTACCTCTTGGGCGGCGGATTGGTAATATGATGATGGAATTTCGTACAAAAAGTAAGAATCAAAAGGGTGTACTAAGCCTTTGATATGATCAATTTCTTTCATAAAAGGACGGAGTCGTTGCACGAAGATTGGACGATTGATGATCCACGGAATGATTCCACCAATTTTATAAAAAATATTATCGCGATCAGTAGCGATGGGATAAAATATGGTTGCTGCACCACGCTTGGTTTCTACCCAACCCCATTGTTTTGCGTGTCGATCCCAGTCGCCAATAATTAGATCCAGCATGCGAGCACGTAATAGCATCATGGTATCAATTTGCGCATGTTCATTCTTTTTTAGTGCTTGTTGTACGTCGTAAGTATCTACGATTTCGACAACTGTATCTAATGAATCCCAAAAGTGTTCTCCTTCGGGTTCGTATTCTAAATAGAAAAGCCGATTACCGAATGTCTCACTAAACTTGCCTAAATTTTTTTGTGGTGGAATAAAATATAATTGAGGATGAGTATGATAAACATTCGCTGCGTCGGAAAGTGGGGGAATGGCTAAAGCACCGTAAGGATGTTGAGCTGAAATACCATCCATGATAATATTTTCTAAGCCAATTTTTTTGATCCACGGCGCAACTAGACCTGATGGATCTTTATTGATAGAACGGATGGTGTAAACCATGCCGGTGCTATCCACTAAGTCTAAGGATAACGTTTGGTCGCCACCACCTTTGTCATCTGCAATAATTCCTCCGTGGAGTGTATCCAACCATAGGATAGGTACGTTGACGGGCGTTGCCCATGCCTCGCGATATGTTTCTCCTTGTAAGATTTTTTTTAAACGTCCTCCTTGATAAATATCAGTCGCAATAACCCGCACAGAATCGAGTTGACGGAGAGTATCTTCGGTTAATGGAGTAGGTGTTAAAACGATTTCTTGTGGTCGTTCTTTGATTACTCTGGTCGTAGCGACCTGTAGCAAAATATAAAGAGAGAATAGGATAAGTATAAAAAGTGAAATGGTAAACTTGAAAATCTTGATCATGCAATTGTTTTATTCTTCAACCCTGATTAACGAAGTGGTGTTCATCAAAATGATTTAAACTAATCTTTTTAAAGCGTAAAGACCGCAGTGGTATTGATTTTTTTATAAAAAAGGTACTTGTATTTCAATAAAAAAACGTAATTTTGCGCCCAATTTCAAATTTAATCACAGATTCTAATTAGAGATAGAATCATTAATTCAAGAAAATTCTCAATGAGAAATTACGAAATTACTTTCATCGTAGATCCAATTCTGTCGCGCGATGAAATCAAATCGACAGCTCGTTCGTACGTTGACCACTTAAAAAGTGAAGGTGCAGAAATCGTGCATGTGGACGAGATGGGCTTACGTCAATTGGCGTACCCAATCAACAAACGTACTACTGGTGAGTACTTCTGTGTAGAATTCGCCGCTCCAAACGGTGTTTTGATTGCTCCAATGGAATTAGTAATGCGTCGAGACGATCGTATTATTCGTTTCCTAACTGTATCTTTAGATAAGTACGGTGTACAGTACAACGAAGATAAGCGTGCTGGAAAGATTGGTAAAGTGAAGAAGAAGGAGAAAAAAGAAGAGAAGAGAGATAACTCTCGTGGTCGCAACAAGCGTCGTGGACGTAATGACCGCAACAGCAAGCCACGTGAAAACAATACGCCAGTGGCAGCACCAGAGCGTAAGAAACGTGAGGCTCAAGCTACTTCTACTCCTAGTACACCTAAGTCTGCTGTGACTACAGCTGCTGAAAACCAGCCTGTACCACCACCAAGCAACGACGAGGAGGAATAGTAGAAAGTTGAACTTTTTCTCGACTAAAAAGAGAGATTGTTTAAAGAGTTCAACAGCTAAGCAAATTTCATTTTTAAAACTCAGAGAATCGCTACTAAGCATTCTCTCTAATTATAAAAAGATTATGGCTTCTAGAGATGATATTAAATTTCTAAGTAATCCTAAAATCGGTTCTAAGCGTCAAAAATATTGCCGTTTCAAAAAATTCGGTATCAAGCATATTGACTATAAAGATCCTGATTTCTTACTACAATTCGTAAACGAGCAAGGTAAAGTTTTACCTCGTCGTATTACTGGTAACTCTTTGAAGTACCAACGCAAAGTCGCTACAGCAGTGAAGCGCGCGCGTCACTTAGCAATGATGCCTTACGTAGCAGATTTGTTGAAGTAGAAAACGAGAAGTTAGACGTTAGATACTTCTAGCGTTCAATTTTTATTAAAAAATATGTTAGATAAAGGAAAGTGGTAATTAGTTTTCTAATTTCTAATTTCTAACTTCTAACCTCTAAAAAATATAACAATGGACATTATATTATTAGAAAATGTCGATAAGGTAGGTGAAAAGTTTGACATTGTTACGGTAAAGAATGGTTACGCACGTAACTACCTAATCCCACAAAAAATGGCGTTAATTGCAAATAGCACTAATATGCGTCGTTTAGAAGATTACCGTCACCGTGAAGCAAAACGCGAAGAAGCAATGTTGGCAGTGTACCAAGATATGGCGAAGCAACTAGAAGGCAAAACGCTTAAAATTGGTGCAAAAGCAGGTACGAGTGGTAAAATCTTTGGTAGCGTTACTGCACTACAGATTGCCAATGCGTTGCGTACTCAATTGGAAATCGATATTCCACGACGTAAGGTTGTTTTGCCTGACGATGTGAAAACAATCGGTGAATACAAAGCAACTTTGAAATTACACCGTCAGGTAACTGCGGAGATTGATTTTGAAGTAGTAAAAGAGTAATATAATACTCAAAAATAGGTCAGTTTCTAACTGATTAAATAATAAAGCCAACTTGCGTAATGTATGCAAGTTGGCTTTTTTGATTTATCATATCATTCGAAATTTGCTCATTTTATCACTGTTCCATATAAATCATACTCCTCCGCATTCGTGATTTCAACCATCGCAAAATCACCAATCCGCACATAATTTTCTTTAGCATCTACGAGCACTTCATTATCGACTTCGGGCGAATCCGCTTCCGTGCGTCCCACAAAATATCCACCTTCCTTGCGATCGAATAATACTTTCAACGTCTGTCCAATTTTAGCAACATTTTTATCTAATGCAATCTCTTGCTGAATTTCCATCAAGCGATTAGCGCGGTCTGCTTTTACTTCGGCAGGTACATCATCTTCTAATTCAAATGCGGATGTATTTTCTTCGTGTGAATACTGGAAAACGCCCACGCGCTCAAATTCCATTTCACGGACGAAATTGCATAAATCCTCAAATTCTTCGTCTGTTTCACCTGGAAAACCAACGAGCAAAGTGGTACGAATCGCAATTTCTGGAATAACCTGGCGAGCGTGATTAATCAGAGCAGTCGTTTCCGCACGGGTGATTTGTCGGCGCATGCGTTGTAGAACGGCATCATTGGCATGTTGTAATGGAATATCCAAATAGTTACAAACGCTCGCGTTCCGTTTCATACCATCAAAAATCTCCAGTGGAAATTTACTCGGATACGCATAGTGTAAACGTATCCATTCGATACCTTCTACTTTTGCCAATTCGTCTAACAGTTGCGGTAATTCCCGTTTTTTATAAATATCTAAACCATAGTAGGTCAATTCTTGCGCGATGAGCATGATTTCTTTCACTCCTCGCCGCGCTAAATTTTTAGCCTCCCGTACTAATTCTTCTATCGGACGCGAAACGTGTTTACCACGCATCAACGGAATTGCACAAAAAGAACAAGTCCGATTACAGCCTTCCGAAATTTTCAGATAAGCGTAATGCGGTGGCGTTGTAATTGCACGCTGACCAAGTAATTCATGTTTATAATCGGCATCCAATTTTGCTAATAATGCAGGCAATTCCAGCGTACCGAAATAAGCATCGACTTCTGGAATTTCTTGCTCCAAATCGTCTTTGTAGCGTTGCGACAAACAGCCTGTCACGTACAACTTATCAATATCACCTTCCTTTTTGACATCAGCATATTGCAAAATCGTATTCACCGATTCTTCTTTTGCCAAATCAATAAATCCGCAGGTATTCACAATGACAATATTAGCATCTTCGTCATTGCTATCGTGTACCACTTCGTAATCATTGCCTTGCAGTTGTGTGATAATATTTTCAGAATCTACTAGATTCTTACTACAACCGAGTGTAATGACGTTAACTTTATCGCGTTTTAATGTTCTTGCTTTCATATAGTGGAGCACAGACATTCCTGTCTGTGTTGTTTGTTGTTTAAAATATATCACAGACAAGAATGTCTGTGCTCCCAGTGTGCAAAGATAAACATTCTAAAGGAGGAAATATTTTATACTGCAATGAACGAATGCGCGTTTTACTTGTACCTTACTTTTAAAATGAAGAAATTAGAGGGGAGAGGTAAAAAAGACCAGCTTATTATCAATCAAAATCAAGAAAATGATAAAAAAAATCAACCTAGTCATCGTCGCGTTACTATTGAGCTTGACCACTTACGCCCAATTTGGAATTACTGGTGGGACGCAGTTTACCAATAATGAAGAGTGGCGAGACATCATCATTACCAATGGAAACGAAATAACGGACGAATTTTCCAATCAAGGATGGGCGGTTGGTATCGACTATTGGTTTCGATTAGAGAAAGTCAGGATAGAATTTCTGCCTGAATTACGTTTAGCACATACTAATTCTAAGGTTCAGCTTTCGGATGTTAGCGGTATGACAGACGTAGATTTGAATAGTTTGCAATTTAATTTTAACACCAATATTTACCCTTTCGATTTTGATGGCGATTGTGATTGCCCTGTTTGGTCGAAAGAGGGGCCGAGTTTTAGTAAAGGCTTTTTTGTTCGCTTGTCACCTGGCGTAAACTATCGACAAGTGTCCGAGCAAGGAATGGATGCTGGGCCTGCTTATGATGCAGCCGTAAAATTGACAGCAGCGATCGGAGTTGGAATGGACATCGGAATTTCGGATTTCATTACGATTACGCCTCTAGCCGAACACCGCTGGTTTCAAAACGACGAATTACAAGCAGCTGATGCTCCTAGCTTGACAAATTGGTTTGCGGGAATTCGTTTAGGAATTCGCTTCGATGATTAAAAGGATAATGCGTTACGCGTTACTCGCGTACTTAATTAGCCATCGTAAAAAGTGCGAATAGAAATTGTGGAACTATTTTAAAAAACAGCGATATATTTGGTTTTTATTTGAAAAGCTGCCACATTTGTTTCGAATAATAAATGAATGATGAATTTTTCTTTATTTCATATCAACGTCATTAATAACGTGGTCGTCTTCGATAAGAAACGACGCGGAAACGGATATTGATGTAATCAATTGAAAAATTGCAGAAGAGCCGTTCTCCGTTAGGGGGACGGCTTTTTTGTTTGGTAGAAAAGGACATTAGAATTATAATACCTCTCGTAAAGACGTTATATATAACGTCTCTGTAAGCTTTGTAGATGTAAAAACAAAACTTTTAAATAATTGATAATCAGTAAGTTGTGTGAATTTTGAAAATCTACAAAATCAGATAATCAAACTATTTACTCGATCTAAAACTGAACAGTCGGCTTCATTTTTAGCTACCTTTAATAAAAAGTAAGAAAATGCAATTAGGCGTTTTTTGAAATGATAAATAATTAGAATTTAATGGCAACAGAAACAACACATCAGCTCAACAAATATAGTCAACGCATTACTCAGGATGATACGCAACCTGCATCTCAAGCAATGCTTCATGCCATCGGGTTGACGGAGGCGGATATGAAAAAGGCGCAGATTGGTATTGTCAGTACAGGCTGGGAGGGAAATCCTTGTAATATGCACCTCAATGACTTAGCAAAAGACATTAAAGGTGGCGTAAACGAGCAAGACTTAATCGGTTTAATCTTTCATACGATTGGAGTAAGTGACGGTATCTCGATGGGAACATCAGGCATGCGTTTTTCTTTGCCAAGTCGGGATATTATTGCCGATTCTATTGAGACAGTTGCTTCCGCACAATGGTATGATGGAATTGTTGCTGTAGTCGGTTGTGATAAAAATATGCCAGGTGCGCTGATGGGATTGGGGCGCTTGGATCGTCCTGCCATTGTGGTTTACGGTGGTACGATTAGTCCAGGCTGTTATAAAGATCAGAAGCTGGATATTGTCTCGGCATTTGAAGCACTCGGACAGAAAGTAGCAGGTAATATCACGGAAGAAGATTTTCGCGGCGTAGTACGTAATGCTTGCCCAGGAGCAGGTGCTTGTGGTGGAATGTACACTGCCAATACCATGGCATCGGCGATTGAGGCGATGGGCATGGGATTACCTTATAGTTCTTCTTTTCCAGCAACCAGCCAACAGAAACGGGAAGAGTGTACGCGTATCGGTCGCGCTATGCGTATTTTGTTAGAACGAGATATTAAACCCCGTGACATCGTTACTCGTAAGGCGTTAGAAAATGCGTTGACGGTGATTACTGCGCTTGGTGGTTCGACTAATGCCGTGCTGCACATGATCGCAGTAGCAAAAGCGATGCAAGTAGAGTTTGATATTAACGTTTTTCAAACGATAAGTGATAAGACGCCTTTTTTAGCAGATTTAAAACCTTCTGGAAAATATGTAATGGAGGACTTGTTTAATATCGGTGGTGTGCCAGCGGTCATGAAGATGTTGTTGAAAGAAGGGTTTTTACACGGCGATTGTCTGACCGTAACGGGTAAAACCTTAGCGGAAAATTTAGCAGAAGTAGATGATTTGAAAGATGGGCAGAAAATTATTTATCCATTAAGTAATCCGATTAAAGAAACGGGACACCTACAGATATTATATGGCAATCTAGCGAAACAAGGCTCTGTTGCTAAGATTACAGGAAAAGAAGGATTGAAATTTTCTGGCAAAGCGCGTGTTTTTGACGATGAACCGACTGCCAATGCGGCGATCGGCGCGGGTGAAATTCAGAAAGGTGATGTAATTGTCATTCGCTACTGTGGACCTAAAGGTGGACCTGGAATGCCTGAAATGTTGAAGCCGACTTCCGCCATTATGGGAGCAGGTTTAGGAGGCGAAGTTGCGCTGATTACGGATGGTCGCTTCTCGGGTGGAACGCACGGATTCGTGGTTGGTCATATCACACCCGAAGCGCAAGTGGGCGGATTGATTGGTTTATTAAAAGACGGTGATCCAATCTTGATTGATGCGGAACAAAAACTAATCGAAGCACAACTTTCAACCGAAGAAATTGCTCAAAGACGGGCAGCATGGAACGAACCGCCATTAAGAGCAGAAACTGGACTGCTTCGTAAATATGCGAAAACCGTTAGTTCCGCCAGCGAAGGCTGCGTAACCGATGAATTTTAATACTAATACTAAAACATGAACGGGGTAGCATGAGCGTTTCTTTAAACATGCTGCTTTATTAACTATAACCTAATCATGACTACAAAGACTAAAACCGCCACGTTGGAAATGCCAACTAAGACCGAACGAATGACGGGGGCAGAAGCGGTGTTGCGCTGCCTAATCGAGGAAGGGGTAGATACTATTTTTGGCTATCCAGGCGGAGCAATCATGCCCGTCTATGATAAATTATACTATTATCAAGATCAGTTGCGCCATATCCTACCACGTCACGAACAGGGAGCGATTCATGCGGCAGAAGGTTATGCGCGAGTTACGCGCCAAACGGGCGTTTGCATGGCAACTTCTGGACCAGGTGCAATGAATTTGTTTACGGGTATGGGCGATGCGATCCTAGATTCTACGCCTTTGGTTTGTATTACAGGGCAAGTTGCAAGTCACTTATTAGGATCGGATGCTTTTCAGGAAACTGATGTGATTGGTTGTACAACTTCTATTTCGAAATGGAATTACCAGATTACGAAAGCCGAAGAGATCCCAGAGATTTTTGCGAAAGCTTTTTACATTGCTAATTCAGGTCGTCCGGGACCGGTAGTGATTGATATTACTAAAGATGCACAGTTTGCAGAACTGGACTTTACCTATAAAAAACGACCGAAGATTCGTTCGTATAAACCTAAGCCCAAAGCCAAGAAAGATAAATTAGCTGCCGCAGCAAAATTGATCAATGAA
>JBGCES010000276.1:0-2431 GCA_045106545.1 Saprospiraceae bacterium | reverse complement strand
GCAGCTTCGCCTTCACCACCTCCACCAGGGCCAGCAATAGCCACTGCCGCAGCAGCAGGTTCGATACCGTATTCGTCTTTCATAATTGTAGCCAACTCACTAACTTCTTTGATAGTTAAGTTTACTAATGATTCTGCTAAAGCACTTAAATCTGCCATAATAATTGATTATTTTAAAAGTTTATGAACGATGACTCGTAACAATCATCGGTTAAACTCGGAAGCCATTTTGTGAAAGTTGGTAGTTTTTAGTTCGTAGTTTTTAGTTGCCCGTTAAGACGTAAACACTACTGACTTAAAATAACCAACCGAGTAAAATTTATTTAATTAAAAGAGTAAATCGTATGATAACAGTTCAAGTTAGAAGGACAACTACCAACTAAAAACTGTCAACTGCCAACTACCCTTCACGTTCTTCCAATGCCTTGAGTAATCCAGAGACAGTTTGTCCACCAGAGTTCAATGCAGAAAGTACGTTCTTCATTGGAGATTGTAACAAAGCAATAACTTCGCCCAATAACTCTTCTTTTGATTTGAGTTTACTTAGTGATTCGATTTGATCGTCACCAATATATAATGCGGAATCGATATAAGCTGCTTTTAGTACAGGCTTCTCATTCGATTTGCGGAAATCTTTCAATATCCGCGCAGGTGCATTTGCTACTTCAGTAAACAACAACGCTGTGGGACCCTTCAAAGAATCATATAGACCTTCGTAAGTTGTTCCTTCGCTAGAAGCTGCTTCTAAAGCTTTTTTGGCTAAAGTATTCTTAACGACTTTCATCTCAATACCTTGCTCAAATAATAAGCCGCGCAGTTCATTTACTTTTTCAACTGTCAAAGTCGAAGAATCTGTAATATAGAAAAAGTCAGAATTGTTAAACTTTTCCGTTAATTCTTCAATGACTGTTGCCTTTTCTGCCTTTGTCATTTTTGATTTATTTTGACTAAGGGATTTTGGATTTTTGATTTTGGAACGCTCGTCCAGTATCTAATGTCCAGTATCCTCCAGTTTTGCTTATTTAATAGATTTTGCATCCACCTTGATACCAGGTGACATTGTACTCGCTACCGTAACGGATTTCATGTAGATCCCTTTAGCAGAAGCAGGCTTCATTTTATTCAAGGTAGTCAGTAACTCCATTGCGTTACCGGTTAGCTTCTCTGCTGAGAAAGACACACGACCAATTGAAGAGTGAATGATACCGTACTTATCTACACGGAAAGAAATTTTACCGCCTTTTACATCCTGTACTGCTGCTGCAACATTAGGAGTTACAGTACCTGTTTTAGGGTTAGGCATCAAACCACGTGGTCCTAAGATACGACCAATCCGACCTACTTTTGCCATTACTTGTGGCATCGCGATTACTACATCAACATCAGTCCAACCACCCTGTACTTTTTGAACGAATTCGTCCAAACCAGCGTAATCAGCACCAGCGTCTAATGCTTCTTGCTCTTTGTCAGGTGTACAGAAAACCAATACTTTTTTGGTTTTACCTGTACCATTGGGTAATGTTACGGTTCCACGAATAGCTTGATCCGCTTTACGAGGATCAACCCCTAGTCGAATATGCAAATCTACCGAAGCATCAAACTTGGCAGTGTTGACATCTTTTACTAATGCCATCGCTTCGTCTACAGTGTACAGCTTATTACTGTTCACCTTTTCATTAGCGATTTTGCGCTTTTTAGCGACTCTTTTCATTATTTCAAAAATTAAAATGTGAGGTAATTAGCGCGCTTTTAACTAATAGTGAATAATGTATAATGAGTAAAACACACTAAATACATGTATTCTTAAAAAACGCTCCCTACCGAGATTTTCTACTTAAAAAACCTCGTTTATTCTGCTTAACAGTTTCGCTGAAACTGATAATATAAAACAGTATAATTTTAAGTTGTACAATATTATAAACTGCCAACTAAAAACTATTTTAGTTTTCCCAAGGTGGAGTCCCCTCTACACGCAATCCCATAGAACGAGCAGTACCTGCAACCATCTTCATTGCTGATTCTACTTTAAAGGCATTTAAATCTGCCATTTTATCTTCTGCGATTACTTTTACTTGATCCCAAGTGACAGAACCTACTTTTTGACGGTTAGATTCAGGAGATCCTTTTTTGATCTTTGCTGCATCCAATAATTGAACTGCGGCAGGAGTCGTTTTGATTACGAAATCAAAGGACTTATCTTTATAAACGGTAATCACTACAGGTAATACCTGACCGCGCTTATCTTCCGTTTTTGCGTTGAAACGCTTACAAAACTCCATAATGTTTACCCCTTTCGCACCAAGCGCGGGACCAACTGGAGGAGCAGGGTTTGCTGCACCACCTTTCACCTGAAGTTTAATAAAAGTTTGGACTTCTTTAGCCATTATAATTTTTTTAACGAGTAACGGGTAAAGAGTAACTAATAACTCTAT
>JBGCES010000275.1:0-6704 GCA_045106545.1 Saprospiraceae bacterium | reverse complement strand
TATTCTTTTTAACGAATCATTTTCAAATCTATAAACCTCAAACGTCATTGGCTTCACATATACCCTATAAAAATACTGGTATCTCGAATACTTGATCAGAAATTTCACCATAGCATACTCCACATAATCTTCTCCACTTATAGTTTTAATTCCATCTTCATGCGGATAAGTATTCACTGTGCTGTCTTGTTGGAGTATTTCTTCAGCTTTATCAACCCAGATCGAAAGATTATTAATAGAATCTAAAATCCGATGTGAATAATCAACTGTATTATTGACTAGCTCCATTGCATTAAGCGTATCACTAAAATAATAGTAATTATCGTAGCTACGAATACAATCTTCATCAATAATTCTGAAGGTTTTGCTTTCGCAATTACCAAAGTGGTCGTTGTCTTCGCGAATAAATAAAATATCATTTCCCTTTGCATAAAGACCAGTTGTAAAGCCTCTCCCTATGTGACCATCCGAATGTAATAAGTAAGAACCATCCGCAAAGAATTTATAGGTAAATACAGAATCGGCAAAATAACTCCTATACACGCCTTCCATTTTATCACTATCTGAACAAGCAAGGCAGAATGTGAGTAAAAATGTGAAAAGTATTAAAGATTTAACCGATTTATTGATCATCTTTTCTTCCTTTTTCAAAATCAAAAATACAACCACAAACAAATCACCACATACCACACAATCCCATAATTAAGCGCTTCAATATCGCGTCGTTTTTCTTTTTCCACGAACAACGGCTTATCTCTAATTTCAATACGTGGATTCGGTTGTTTTTCTTTGATAAAAAGTCGGATCAATCTTCGTGTAAGTTCTCCCAAAATTACGCCGACCATGAAGAAACCCGTTACCAAAAATACTATACGGTAAGTAAAATATCTCCGTAACTGATACGCAATGAACCCCGCAAGAATAAGCAAGATAACAACCCGCCTCAGATTCGCAGTGTTAATCGATTCTCCAAACATTTATTTACTTTTTTAATGCTCCACCGCAGCCCCCGCTCCCCTCGGCACCCGAATATTCTCCACCAATTCCTGCACTTCTTGCGGCGGTGCAGGTGTCAACCGCGATACCACCATCGCCACCACTAAATTCACTACCATTGCTATCGTTCCAAAGCCTTCAGGTGAAATACCAAACCACCAGCCGTCTTTCAATCCAGCGACCGCCGCTTTACCGCCATCGAAAATGCCGAATTTGAATTTGAGCATATAGTAAAGCATCAGCGAAATACCGACGACCATGCCCGTGACTGCGCCTTCGCGGTTCATGCGTTTATCAAAAATACCGAGGATGATAGCAGGGAAAAAGGAAGCGGCTGCCAGTCCAAAGGCGAGCGCGACGACCGCCGCGACAAAACCCGGCGGATTAACCCCAAAATATCCCGCAACCATAACCGCGAATACGGCTCCGATGCGCGCCCAGAGCAATTCGCCCTTTTCGGAAATATCGGGTTTGATTTGCATTTTGATTAAATCATGGGCGATAGAAGTAGAAATGACTAAAAGTAAGCCAGCTGCAGTACTCAATGCGGCGGCAAGACCACCCGCAGCGACGAGGGCGATGACCCAATTAGGGAGTTGCGCGATTTCGGGATTGGCGAGTACCATGATGTCACGGTCGATGGTTAATTCGTTGAGTTGGGCGTCGCCGACGTACTGAATTTTTCCATCCTGATTTTTATCTTCAAAGGCAATTAAACCCGTTTCTTCCCACTTTTTAAACCATTCGGGCATGGCAACATACTCTTTTTCGGAAACGGTATTAATCAAATTAGTGCGCGCAAACGCGGCAATCGCGGGCGCAGTCGTGTATAAAATCGCAATAAAAATCAACGCATATCCCGCCGAAATACGCGCATCTTTTACGCGTGGAACGGTAAAAAAGCGTACAATCACATGCGGTAATCCCGCCGTTCCCACCATCAGCGCAAAGGTGATCGCAAAGACATCAATCATACTTTTTGTACCTTCCGTATAATCAGCAAAACCAAGTTCGCGATGCAGTCCGTCAAGTTTATCCAATAAATACATTTCCGAGCCATCGGTCACCGTTCCACCAAATCCCAATTGCGGAATTACGTTGCCCGTCATTGCCATCGAAATGAAAAAAGCGGGCACCATATAGGCAAAAATCAAGACGCAATACTGAGCCACTTGCGTATAAGTGATGCCTTTCATCCCGCCCAAAACGGCATAAATAAAGACGATAATCATCCCGATAATGACGCCAGTATTAATATCTACTTCCAGAAAACGCGAAAAAACGACGCCTACGCCGCGCATCTGTCCAGCCACATAAGTAAAAGAAACGATGACCGCACAGATCACAGCTACCGTCCGCGCTACATTAGAATAATAGCGGTCGCCAATAAAGTCAGGAACAGTGAATTTGCCAAATTTACGCAGATAAGGTGCGAGTAATAACGCTAATAAAACGTAACCGCCCGTCCAGCCCATCAGATAGACCGCTCCATCGTAGCCCATAAATGAAATCAGTCCCGCCATTGAAATAAAGGAAGCGGCGGACATCCAATCGGCGGCAGTTGCCATACCGTTAGCAAGTGGATGCACGCCTCCGCCCGCTACATAAAATTCTTTGGTCGATCCAGCCCTTGACCAGATGGCAATAGCAATATAAATAGCGAAGGTGATACCGACGATGATGAAAGTCCAAGTTTGTACGGACATGGTAGTAAAGTTGATTGAGTTGAATAGTTGTTTAAGTTGATTGAGTTATCGTTTAACAGTAACCGTCCACCGTCAAGCACAGCGACCGTTTACCGTCCACCGTTCTCATTTCTCATCCACATCGTAGGCTTTATCCAAGCGATTCATTAAGTAGATATAAACGTAAATTAAAATGACAAATACGTAAATCGAACCTTGTTGGGCGAACCAGAAACCGAGTTTGAAGCCACCGATTTTGATTTGATTGAGTTGTTCGACGAAGAGAATGCCACAGCCGTAGGAGGCGACAAACCAAATCGTTAATAAAATAGCGAGGTAGCGGAGATTGGTTTTCCAATATTCTTGTAAGTTTTTATCGGACATAGTTGGTTTTACGATTTTTTATTTGGCAAAGTAGTGCGTTAAAAGTATAAAAAAAATGATAGCTTCCGAACTTTGTGATTTGAATTTAGTTGAGAATGTTTAAGGAAATGGCAAAAGGAGAAAGGTAAAGGGTTTCTTCCAACGAGCGGAATGGTTATGGTTAAATAAAACATCACAAACTAAACAACTAAGCAATGGCAAATAAAGGCTTTAAGAATTCTTATTTCAAACGCTGGTTTATTCAAGGTACAATCGGCGTTTTATTGACGGGCGCAGGCATTTGTATGATTGGTGAAGCAGGCTTTTTTAAACATTCTGACCCGCCATTTTGGGAATGGGTAGTGGTAGGAACGGGTGCGCTGATTGTTTTTATGGGTGGATTAACCGTATTTGTTGGTTCTTTAAAATATCGAATATTTTATGAATTAGAAACGAATCAAGAGGTACGAAAACGTATTTTAAAAAAATAATAACCTAGCTCGCCAACCATACTTGAATCATTCTGTTTTTTAATAGAATTTCCAACCGTATCGGCTACGATTTTAATGATTTACTACTATCTTTGCCGTCCTGCCAATAAAAATTCAATTAGAATTGTGATGCTTTGGTATTCAAAAAGTTATTTTTTCATCAATATACACTTATATGGCTGTTGCAGAAAAGAAAAAACCAACGACGCGTAAACGCTCCACAACGCGCAAGAAAAAATTAGCGTATAGCGCTGAGCAATATTTAGAGTGGTACGAATTGATGTTATTGATTCGTAAATTTGAAGAACGTGCATTGATGATGTACGGAAAGCAAAAAATTCGTGGTTTTTGTCACGTTTATATCGGTCAGGAAGCAATTGCGGCAGGTATCGAATCGGCAATTACAAAAGACGATGCAATCGTTACTGCTTACCGCCAACACGGAACAGCAATTGGTCGCGGCGTTGAGCCAAGATTGGCAATGGCGGAGTTGTTTGGTAAAGAAACGGGAATCGTGAAAGGTAAAGGTGGCTCGATGCACTTCTTTAGCAAAGAGAATAAATATTTTGGTGGAAACGGTATCGTTGGTGCGCAAATTCCAATTGGTGCAGGTATCGGTTTTGCAGAAAAATATAGAGGTACTAAAAACTTCTGTGTGACGATGTTTGGTGATGGTGCAGCCCGTCAAGGAGCGCTACACGAAGCTTTCAATATGGCAATGACCTGGAAAATCCCAGTATTGTTTATTTGTGAAAACAACCACTACGCGATGGGTACTTCCGTAGAGCGTACGTCTAATATCACCGATTTACATCGCTTGGGTGATGGCTACGGTATGCCGAATAAGGCAGTAGATGGCATGAGTCCCGAAAGTGTACACGATGCAGTGAAAGAAGCAGCGGAACACATTCGTTCAGGTAAAGGACCTTACTTTTTAGAAATTAAGACCTACCGTTATAAAGGTCACTCGGTTTCTGATCCAGCGAAATATCGGACAAAAGAAGAGGTAAAAGAATACAAAGATATTGATCCGATTAAAGTAACAGAAAAGAAAATTCTTGATAATAAACTCGCCACTGAAGAGGATATTAAAGCCATCAAAGATAAGGTGAAGCAAATCGTGGATGAAGCGGTTGAATTTGCTGAAAATTCAGATTTCCCTGATGGTATGGAATTATACACTGATAATTATGTACAGAAAGATTATCCTTATCTGAAGTAGGATTTGGATGAAGGATAAAAGTAAAGGGTTAAAGACGTGGGAGCGTTTTTAACCCTTTTTTTATAACTCCCCCGTCTGCACCCGCCACAAATCTGCATAAACGCCATCCGTTTGCAATAACCCATCATGAGTTCCTTCTTCTAAAATTCCACCGTCGCCAATCACTACAATTTTATCCGCACGTCGAATCGTAGATAAGCGGTGAGCGATAATAATTGCCGTTTTGTGATGCGTCAATTCGTTCAAATTGCGCTGAATGGCGCGTTCTGTTTCCGTGTCAACGGCGGAAGTGGCTTCGTCCAAAATTAGGATGGGTGCATCTTTGAGAATGGCGCGAGCGATACTGAGGCGTTGGCGTTGTCCGCCCGATAATTTGATGCCACGTTCGCCGATGATTGTGTCGTAGCCTTGCGGTAAAGAAGTGATAAATTCGTGGAGTTGTGCGCGTTGAGCAGCAGCGATGATTTGCGGGTCAGAAAGGTGTGGCATCGCGTAGGCGATATTTTCGCGAAAGCTGCCATGAAAGAGATAAACGTCTTGGCTCACCAAGCCAATATTTTCGCGTAAATCGCTGATTTTCAAATTTTTAATATTAATTCCTTCTAATTTAATTTCGCCACTATCGACATCGTAAAACCGCAGGAGTAATTTGATTAAAGAGGTTTTTCCGCCACCCGTTTGTCCTGCGATTCCGATGGTTTGTTGAGCGGGAATTTCGAGGTTTAAATGCTCAAAAATCGGTTGTCCATCTTGATAAGCAAAGTGGATATTTTTTAAAGAAAAATGCCCTACTGATGCAGGCAAAATCTGTGGCTGAACGGGATCGTTAATTTTGCTGGTTGTATCTAATAATCCAAAAATCCGCCGCGCTGCTGCTCTTGCTCGTTCGTATTCATCTGAGATACCGCCCAAACGAGTGACTGGCCACAACAACCGCTGAATCATCATCGCAAAAAAGGCTAAACTGCCTATCGTAAACCGACCTGGTTCGTAAATTACCCAATACGCGCCAATCAATAAGGACGCCGCAAAACTAAAGGCGACGAACATCCGTATCACCGGATTATAAAGTGCATTCCAACGAATCGCTTTAAAATTTGCATCCCGATAATCGGCGGAGGCAGTTGCCACACGTTCGCTTTCGTACTGTTCCGCCGTAAAACTTTTGATGACGGGCATACCCGAAATATTATTCTCCAAGCGATTGCTCAATTCGCCGACATTGTTCCGTACTTCACGGTAGTGCGGCGCAATCTTTCTTTGGTAATAATAACTTCCCCAAACGATAAAAGGAATGGGCAATAAACTCAAACTTCCCAGCCACGGTTCGACCAAAATCAATGACGCTCCTGCACAAATCACCAATACGATAATGTGAATAATTTCTTTAAAACTCGTATTTAAAAATCGCTCTAATTGATTTACATCGTCGTTGAGCATTGCCATCAAGTTACCCGTTCGCTGCTCTTCAAAATAACCCAATTCTCGACTTTGTAATTGATTATAAGTTTGTAACCTCAAATCGTGTTGTACAATTTGCGCCAAGCGACGAAATTGCAATTGATACAACCATTCCGTGAGACTCTCGCCCACGTGTACGACGATCGTCAGAATGATCAAAAAGATAATCACTGACCACAATTCACTGATTCCCAAATAGTTAGAAATCCATGCAGGCGTATTTCCGCTAACGGAATCAATCACCCAAGCCGTCAAAAAGGGCGGCATCAGATCGACAATTTTATTAATAATACTATTGAAAATTGCCCAATTGAGTTGCGTGCGATAGTTTTTAAGGTAGGCGAATAGTCGCCGCATTGGATGAGGTGCTTCGGTCGAGTTCATGTAGCAAAGATAACTATTTAGTAGAAGAGAGAAGACAGACCATTTCATTGACAGAAGACAGACGAGCCGTTGGATTTTTATAAAACTTGATTTTCTATCTTA
>JBGCES010000274.1:0-3776 GCA_045106545.1 Saprospiraceae bacterium | reverse complement strand
ACACATTTTGTGACGGTCTCTTTTTGCACTATACATCGTTAAAAAGCCTCGTCGTAAAAAGACTACAACTACGTTTTTTGCCTTGTCTAGCACAAAAATAGCCTCAGTCAAAAATGACGATTATTTCACGTTAACTACTTATGAACGATTGGTCACAATTTGACAATTAAACAAATTTGTCCATTTATTTAACCATATGTCAGATAAACATTACGAAGATTCGCTCCGCTTAAAAGCCGTTTTTACAGCAGTAATTGATGGGATCATTACGATGGATGAAAGTGGGATCATTGATATGATCAATCCTGCCGCTGCGCACTTATTTGGTTACGAACCTGAAGAGGTGATTGGTCAAAATGTTAAGATGTTGATGCCTTCGCCTTATCGTGCGGAACACGATGGCTATATCAAAAAATATTTAGATACGGGACAGCGGCAGATTATCGGTATTGGAAGAGAGGTACGTGGAAAGAAAAAAGATGGGACGATCTTTCCGATGCGGTTATCGGTAGGTGAAGTAAAGATGGAGGCAGGCAGACGAATATTTACGGGTATCGTTCATGATATGACGGCAATAAAAAAGGCGCAATCGCAAGTATTAGCTTTAAATGAAAAACTGGCAGGAAAAAATGAGGAACTAGAAGAAAAAGTGCGCTTGCGTACCGCAGAATTAGACGCTGCGGTAGTTAGTTTGGAAACGGCTTTGGGGAAAGAGAAGGAGTTGAGTGAACTCAAAAGTCGCTTTGTGAGTATGGCAAGCCATGAATTTAAAACCCCATTGGCTACTATTTTGTCTTCTATCGAATTAATCGAAGCCTATAAGGCTGATACCCAACTAGTAAAGCGAGAAAAGCATATTATGCGAGTCAAGTCGGCGGTTGATTATCTGAATTCGGTGTTACAAGACTTTCTATCTTTATCGCGTTTCGAGGAAGGGAAAGTTATGATGAATCCCATAACTTTTGAACTGAATAGTTTTCTTAAAAAAATTCACGATGATATTGTCCTGATGTTAAAAAAGGGACAAAAAATACAGTTTGAGCTTTTGGAAGAAGACTACGAGGTTAATCTCGATCCTAAATTTTTAAAACATATCCTATTTAATTTATTATCAAATTCAATAAAGTATTCGGCAGAAAATAGTATTCTTGGATTTAAAATTCAAGTAATTGATAATCAATTATTTATAAAAATAAAAGACGCTGGAATCGGCATTCCAAAAGAAGATCAAAAACATTTATTTACGCGCTTCTTTCGCGCTCATAATGTAGAAAACATTAAAGGAACTGGATTAGGACTGAGTATTGTGAAACTATATGTAGATGAAATGAAAGGTCGGATCGAATTTGATAGCAAAGAAGGCGTTGGCACGGAATTTAGGATCTGGATTCCTTTAATAGAATTAAACTAGGACATAGTATTTTATTCGAAACAATGACATTTCTTATATCTTTGCGTCCAAAGGTTAGTTGAGATACAAATTAGATATTTCGAACTACGAAAATAATTACCGTAAAACTTAATAAATATGTCCACTTTTAAGAAAGAATTTGAAGAACGTAAAAATGAACTTTCTGCTGATATTAATGAACGTAAAGTACAAGTAGCAGATTCGATAGAAAGCGGCGTCAAAAAAACGAAGAGTGTTTTTAAGAAATTATTTGCATTTTCCTTGATTGCAGCAATTATTGTTGGAGGACTGTATTTGTTGTGGTGTAACTGGACGTACAGCGATGGGACACGTGCGGGCGATTTGATTAAAATTTCTAAAAAAGGCTACGTGTTTAAAACCTATGAGGGACAGTTAAAATTAGGCGGAATCGACTTGCAAAATCAAGACGAGGGCTTGAGTGATACGTGGAGTTTTTCAGTGACGGACGAAGCAATTTATCGACAATTAGAGCAATTGCAAGGAAAAAAAGTCGTATTGCGTTATAAACAAATTAATAAAGCAATGCCGTGGCAAGGAGATTCTGATTACTATATCTATCAGATTGAAGCACAGTAAGGGAGTTGGTAGTTTTGAGTTGAAAGCTAGTAGTTGCAAGACTAAAAAAAGGTCGCTAAGAATATTCATTCCTAGCGACCTTTTTGATATAAATAGACTTGTGCAGCCGTTTTTTTTATTTTCTCTACCTCAGTGCTATCTCTTCACGACCTTCTTCGTTTCAATGCGATCTGCATAGCGAATTTTTACAAAGTAAATACCACTCGCCAGACTACCTGTTTGGATATCAATCTGCTGATTATCAATCGGTTGAATGGTTTTATTGATAATCGTACGCCCTGCCATATCGACTAATTCTATTTGCGAAGGGGTTTGTCGTTCATCCAAGAAATCAATCCGTAGTTGTTGACGGAAAGGATTAGGTTGTACGCGCACAGCCGAAATACAATCCGTCGCTAAAGCTACTACTGGCGAATAAGAATAGGAACCATCGCGTTCTACCATTTTCAACCTTGCAAAGCGATTGTCAATGCGTTGTGCTAAAGGCAATTGATAACGGGACTGTTCTTGCGCAGGCAGGGCATCTACGTTGTAGAATTCCTTACCATCTGCACTTACCTCGATTTCATAGTGTGAGAGGTCTTCGTTGGTTACTGTCCAATCCAATTCATTTGTACAGTCTTTGCTTTTTGCGGTTAGTTCGAGTAATTCTACGGCTAGAGAAGGTGCTGGTGCACTCCAGCGCGCATCAGTCCAATCATAAGTACCACCTGCCGAAGTTACACCTAGATTCCCAGTTTGATTTCCTTCTCCTCCGCTACCGTTATTGAAAATAAGACAAACATTATCAATATTAGTAAAACTATAACTCCAGAGATTTCCACTTACATTGGTCATCATATCACCAGGCCAACCATTATTTCCACTCGCATTCCAATAATAAATCATTGGTTGCGTAAATCCTGCTGGTGCTTCAAAGAATACGTCAAAATTCTGTTGAGCTGCAGTAGTGGGATCACTGAATACCCATTTACCATTATCCAAAGCAGAATTATCTACGCAGCCTATTGGGTACCAAGCAGTTGCATCAATAAATAAGTTTTCAGTCTGTCCACCAGCGCCATTAAAAATTAAATTAGTAGCCGTTACTGTATTGGGAAAAGTAAAGGAATACCAGCCATTTCCTTCATCTGTCATTGCTTCACCTGGCCACATTGTATCGTCATCCGATCCCATGGGTTCGGCATCCCAGTGGTGTACGTTTATGGTACCCGACCAGCTAGCTGGTTTTTCAAAATAAATCGTGATACCATTTGCTGGTGGCTCACTACCGACAGTAATGGTCGTCGTTATCATATCCGAGCCGTTATTACTATCAGTAACTGTTAAAGTAACAGTATAAGTACCATCAGCGGTGTAGGTATGCGAAGGCATTGCTCCTGTTCCACTGCTGTTATCACCAAAATCCCAAGCATAGCTACTAATGGTCGTGCCATCGGCAGCGGTGCTACAACTTGCGTCAAAACTTACGGTTAAAGGAGCAGTACCACTACTTGGATTATTAATCAAACAAGCAATAGTGCTTCCTTCACTACAAGTTGCAAAATCAGCAGGTGGCGTATCTGACCACGCGCCGTCAACATACCAACCTTCTTTATCGCGGCTTAAATCAGCGGATTGAGTACTATTATTACCATTGTCATTAAAGACCATGCTCGTACTTAAAATATTTTGAAATTCATATTCATACCAACTAGTACAACCTGCTACTGGTGTCATTGCTGGACCAAACCATTCGGAATCAGTTAAAGCTCCATCTGGTTGGGCA
>JBGCES010000273.1:0-6404 GCA_045106545.1 Saprospiraceae bacterium | reverse complement strand
ATGGAACAAACCAAGACGTGGAGTATTACTATCGGAATAAAAATGATGATAAAAACAAAAAAGGCAGTAATCGAAAAATTACTGCCTTTTTTGAATATTTTAATACAAGGTCTTATTGTTCTATCTCAATCCGAATTGGATTAAACACCACAGACAAATTAGAACTTTCATCGCCTTCACAATGCCCTAAATCACCGCCATTAGTATCGGCTTGACAGCGAAAAGTACGTACCAATGCGCCTTGTATCGCAGGTAGATCTACTGTTTCGTCGCTATCTACGTAGCTCGCAGAAGAGGAATCAGGTGAAACAATACGCGTAATTTTATAATCACCAGTTGGTGGAGCAAGATCTAAAGTTGGATAAATTTTCACTTGCCAATCGCCTTGTGCTTCACTATTATCACCGTCTGGTTCGAAGACGTCGTAGGACAAATGTACCCATACTTCAGTTTGATTGACGGTGAAAATTTCAGCATTGACTTTCACTCTGGTATCATCACTACCCAATTTGTCATCACCCGCAATATGGTCGGGACAAAATTGTAATAAATCAGCTGGTACAAAATCCAGCATGCGCCGTTCCGCTGCATTTTCTTTGATCAGAGCAAATTCAGAAATGATTTCGTTATTAAAAACGACACGTAGCGAATGGTATTTTAATAATAAATCGTCGATTCCTGCAAGGTTGATCGTATATTGATAATTGGATTGTTTAGTTAAGCGCGTAGTGATGTCCATCGTTTCGTTGGCATCTAATGCGAACAATTCTAGTTTTAAAAACTCCCAATTCGTAAAATCGTAACCGTTTAAAACTAACTTTCGGCGCGAAAATTCGGGTAGATTCAAATCAATAATCGCCATGCTGGTCTGACAAACCGTTGGGGGAGCTGGCGCAGAATCAAAACCCAATAGCGAAGCTTTTACTCCTTCCAAACCACGAATCATACGTTTCGGGATCGCATCTACAATACAAATCACGCTGCTGGTAGATGCACCAAGTCCTTCGTTCAGCAACATCCCAATCTCTTCTTTAATATTATGAAATCCTTCGGGTAGGGTAGAGCGAACTTCTTCTAATGCATACCGCCAAGATTGTGATTCACCTGCGATGCGATCAATGCCATTATCTAAGACGCGAATCGCATCATCGACATTTCCAGAAATATCATCTACCTGATTGCAACTACTCATCAATAAGGGAAGCAAAAAAGCGAGTGCCCAAAGAATAGACCAGAGATAGGCTTCAGATGGCTGATTAATAGTGGCTGGTTTTGTTGTTTTTTGTGTAAAAGTTTTGGTCAACATAAATCGTTTTTAACTAATGTGTAATACAGCAATATTTAATATGGAATTTTTTTCGATAAAATTCTCACACTTACACTTTAGCTAGACATTGTCACTTTTTTCATTGAAAAAAAAGTAACCAAAAATTCTAGTATTGTAAACTCGCTCCGCTCAAACAGTACAATACAGGCATCCCGCCAAGTAGTGCCTAGTTTCTTTCGGTCGAATTTCTGACATGTAAGAAATCACTGTGTGTAATGTAAAGTGCGTAATAACTGATTGATTATCAATTATCTACATTGTTTTCTTTAGGTGTAAAAAACGATTGTTAAGTGTGGTAAGGCGCAGTTTGTTCCGCGTTTTTTGCGAGAAACATTCTGGTCTGTGAAATTCTTGAAAATACGTTGATAGAAAAGTAAAAAATAGGTGGGAAAAAAAGTTGCTTCAACTAGTAAATTAAAGTGTTGATATGAAGACTTCTTTAGTGTGCGTTGACAAAGGTACTAAAAGAACTGAAAAGGTAGGAAATTTATTTTACGGAAAGTGAAAAATACTGTTCTGGGAGAATATTTTTGGCTGACTTATTAACGAGGTTTAGCAAAGAACCAAAAATACAAAGCGGATGGTCATGTCACTGACTATCCGCTTTGCTCAATAATGTTGTTTGGAAAATATAAATAACTAGTGTGTATTAATTGAAGGTTGGTGTTACTGTTAGAAACAGTAACGTTGTTCTTTTGGGTATTTAATAATGGGGTCTTTAATTACATGTACAATATGGTGTGTCTCGGTAATTTCAACTTGGTTATTAGTACCAGCCTCTTTGACCATGTATTCTGATTTGATTGGAGTAGAAAGTCCGATAGTCTTAGATACTGGTCCAACGGTTAAAACTAAACGACCTGAGTTGGTGCGTACTAAATTGTAGGCTTGTCCCGCTTCATTAAATGCTTTAGGGACTGAGATTTCTGATTGATTAAATTCATCTCCAAATACGCCTAGCACTTTATCAAAACCCGTTGAGTTAATCATTTTATCATACTCAACGCAGTAAATGCGTCCTTCTCTGATTTGATCCACAACACCATCGTAAAAAGAACGACTCCATAATTCTACTGTATCAGCTTCGATACGAGTAAAAATCTTGCAGTGCTCAATATCTACTCGCTCTGTCGTTAATTCTGTACCAACGAAGTCAAAATTCGGAACACTAGCCTCTAGTGTCGCTTCAATCTGGTAAAATGTACCAGAAATTTGTTCGTACACATATTCAGACTCTCCAAAGTTGAACTCAGTATCTAGTGGGTCATTGCCACAAGATGCTAAGAAAAGGAGAACAGAAATGGAAAAGAATAAGTGTCTCATCATCACAAATTTACGAGTAGGGAGTAATTGATTAGTAGTTAAAAACTGTTTTATTGTTTTGTTAATACAAATATAGGATAGCAAGGAGGTTAAAAATTTTGGTTTTCCCTGATAGTGTGACATGGTAAATTAATTTTAATAAAAAAATGTAAAAAAGGGAGCATTTCATAAGTAGCACTTGATATAAAAAGTGCAAAGGAGGCGAGTCTTTCTTTTAACATACCTACGAATAGGTAGGTTGCTCGGATTTGTGTTTAATTTGTTATATGAACTTTTTAAAAAAAAACCTATCTTTGGAATGCTTTTGTAAGCAAAACAGCAAGATATACATGACAAAAACATTTATCGCTCTTCAATCTTTTTAGATGGAGAGCTTTTTTTATGACTCTTTTAATTTCTATTTGTGATAGAAACGCGGGTTAAGTAATTTTGTCAATCTATTTAATAATAATATTATTGCTTTATGGGCACTGATGATAATAAAATGAACGAAACAGTTGATTCAGCTGCCGATCGTTCTTGCAAAACGCCTCGCTGGCGCATATTAAAATCTCAATTGAATAATTATTCTCCAATAGATTTTAAAAAGGAATATACTCAAGCGGAAAATCCGATTTTACTGGATGTTCGGCAACCACATGAATATGCCAATTTTCACTTGGAAGATGCCATTCACATCAATTATTTTGCAGAAGACTTCTGGGATGAAATAGAAAAACTAGATAGTAATCGCCCAATATTTGTATATTGTCGTAGTGGTCGGCGTAGTATGCGGGTCTGTACATTGATGCGTAATGGAGGGTTTAGTAAAGAAAACATCTACCACTTGGATGGAGGATTGAATACTTGGGAAGAGACATTTGGTACGGGGCAATAGGCGATTTTATTTCGGCGTGGCTTACTCCTTCTTTTATAAGAAAACTGGAGACAAAATTAATTCGTCTAAATTGATGTACTTATTATTTCATAGTTACTAAGTCAATACTATTATTTTGAGAAAACAACACTACTTCCTACTATTATGTGGCTTATTATTTACCACTTCTTGTTCACAGACGATCTATCCTGATCGCTCTCAATTTTTAAAAGACGGTGATTTTGTTCCTACCGTGGATCTGAGTCGTTATCGTTCCGTACAAGAACGACCAGATCAGGAAGCCGATATGGCAGTTGCCATGTCTATTTCTGGAGGTGGTTCACGTGCGGCTAATTTTGGTATCGGCGTGATGATGGGATTGGAGAAAATCATCTTAAAAAATGGTCATACAGCATTACAAGAAATTGATTATTTATCAACTGTATCAGGAGGCGGTTTTGCAGGCGGTTCATATCTTAATTCGCTTTTTGACCAAAGTTATTATGAAAAAGAAGAGAAATATGCCATTTGTGATTGTGTGGATGAGTGTATTCGGGAGTGTTTGAAATTTAACTATGCGGGCGTCTTAGTCAAGTCGATGTTTAAACCTAAATTATGGTTTACACTTTATGATGACGGCGATCAGTTAGAAAAAGCAATCGATGATTATGTATTAGGCTATAAAGAACGCCGACAGGAATTGAAAGTCAATCGTAGTATTCGCTTAGGTGATATGTTTATTCCCAAAGAAAACAAAACGACCTTGGTGAAATATCCGATGATGTTCGCGAACGGGACGGTCTATGATAAGATGGTTATTTTTCCATTCTCACCTGATATTCTAGAAAAATATAAGGTGACTGGTTGGACGCATCGCGTAAGGAAAACCTTAGATGCGTCGCCTCTTGATCTGCCATTATCTGTAGGAATCAAAGCCAGCGGTAGTTTTCCTGTTTTAATTTCTAATACGACACTCTTTAGTAATTACCATCCAGAACGTAAATTCTTACATGTATTGGACGGAGCAATGACTGATAATTTTGGCTATTACACCGCTTTAGAAGTTTTAAAACAAGATACTGCAACTCGTAAAGTGATGTTTATTATTGATGCGGATGCGGCAGGTAATTCTTATACTTTTTCCAACCGGGAAAGTGCGCCACTGGGCGTTTCCGTTTTTGGGCGATTGGCTTCGAGTGGACTGGATGCACGACGGGTTTTGGTAGAAAAAGACTTGAATGAAGTAAGTGATGGTTTTGGTTTCGAACCCATCTTTTTTAGCTTCAATCGCTTAATTCTGAATAACTCGGAGCAGCCACCTGCGGAGATAAAAAAAGTGAAATTGGTACAACAGGATTACATTATTCGAATGAAAAAAGATCTGAATAGTTTGACCAATAAGGATTTGCAGATTTTGTATGATTTGATTACAAATATTGGTACTAAGTATTCGATCACAGAAGAAGAACAGGAGTTATTGCTACTGACGGGGCAGAAAATCGTCCAAATGCAAGAAGCAGAAATTAGAGCCGCTTTAGAAAAATGATCACGGTCGGTATTTATTTTAAAACAGAATTATCGTTTGCTAATCGGCGACGATTGGAATACGTATTAGGGATACTAAACGACTTTCCGTTGTTGAAAGGAAAAGCTATCTGGAAAATCAATCCTGCAATGCAGGAAGTGGTGGAAAGACGTATTTATTATGAATATACCGTTTCATCACTAGCCGATAATTCTTATTTTATTCCTAATCAATTTAAGCTGTTTTCCACTGCGCAGCAACTAGTTTGTAATAAATATCAGCGCGGGAATGACTCGATTTATAGTGTAGAAAAAGTCCGAAAACCCGCTGGGCTTTTTTTATACCAACAGCAATTCGGATTTGATATTTTTGCTACTATTTTTTATCACCTTAGCCGCTTTGAAGAGTATTATGCCAACCCAGAAGATTGGGATCAGTATGATATGTTACAGGAAGAAAAACATCTACTAGTTCGGGAAAAGTTAGAACAAATTCCCATCGTTGATCGACTAATTATAGCTTTTGCGAAAGCATTAAAATTACCTATTGAAATTCCAGTAACTACCTATCAGCTTTCCCACGATATTGATACTATCCGTCAATTTCCTTCTTTTTATAAATACCTACGCGCTAGTATTCGGATACTACGCGATACCTTTTCTTTACGAAAATGGTGGCAACTTACCAGTATTTATCAACGCGTTTTAAAAAAAGAAATTAAAGATCCACACGATACCTTTGATTGGTTGTTATTAACTAATTCATTGATTAATAATGATTTAACTAAAAGTAGAGTTGTTAATAAAACTGTAAAAAATAATCATTCTTTTAATATTTTTACTCAGGTAATATTTTCTCAAAAAGTAATTTACTTTCTTGCAGGCGGGAAAACTAAGTATGAAAACTTTTATAAAATTACCGATTCTCGCGTGCAAGAGATTATTCAATTGGCAAAAGCACGTGGCTATCAGATTGGTTTGCATCCAAGTTATTTGACTTGGCGAAATGCTGAGATGCTAGAAAAAGAGAAGATTAAATTAGAACAAATAGTAGGAGAGGAGGTGATCCACTCGCGACAGCATTTTTTACATTTTGACTTTAAGAAAACGCCAGAATTATTGGTAGCAGCAGGAATAAAAGAGGATAGTACTTTAGGTTATCAAAATCGAATTGGCTTTCGCTGTGGCACAGGTTTTCGCTATCAAATGTATGATTTTAAGCAGGAAATGTCATTTGATTTATGGCAAACGCCGATGGTGGTAATGGATGTTGCATTATTAACCCAAGCGAATAATGATGTAGCGGCGTGGGAGCGCGTATTGCTAAAATTTTTAAAGGAAAACCAGCCGGGCACGGAGATCGTTTTTAATTTT
>JBGCES010000272.1:0-10698 GCA_045106545.1 Saprospiraceae bacterium | reverse complement strand
CATCGAATTCCGTCAGGCAGACTTCCTCTGGGCAACGGATTTGTCGTCTTACGATGCGTTTGCATACTTACCGTTTGAAGTGCCGTTTTATGGAGCGCACGTAAGTTTATTTACGATCCTTTGGGCAGTAACTACCGTAATTTACACGTTCTACAATAGTAAGCACATGGATATGTCGGCGCAGCCTGCAATGAAATACATGCAGTATGCAATGCCGATTATGTTCTTATTCTTCTTCAATAATTTCGCGGCAGGTTTGACTTGTTACTTATTCTTTAGTAACGTCTTCAACATCGCTCAAACGCTGATTACTAAAGAGGTAATCATTGATAAAGATAAGATCTCGAAAGAGCTAGAAGCAGCCAAAGCCAAACCGAAAAAGAAAGGTGGCTTCCGCGAGAAATTAGAAAAAGCCATGGCGGAGCAACAGAAAATTGCGGCGAATCAAGCAAAGCGGAAGAAATAAGCGTAGGCTTAAATTGTTGATATTATTTGTCAACTAGGAAAGGGTGAAATCTCGTGGTGAGGTTTCACTCTTTTTTTATTTAGTAACTGGGTAAATAAACTACCTGAATTTGAAAAGCAGAGAATAAAGGTTAGGGAATAGGCAATTAATAAAGTACCCAAAATGACGAGGCTCTTTTCCCTTTTTGCTGAAGTTCAACCACCCTGTAGTTACAAGATGCAAAAATTGTCAAAGTCCTATTATAAAAAAAGCGCGTACCAAACTCAATTGGTACACGCTTTTATTTTATTATTTAAATTGAAAATTATCTCAATTTAACTATCGACGATCCCTACGGTCGCCGCCACCACGACGGTCACCTCCGCGTCCACGGTCTCCACCGCCTCGGCGATCTCCACCACCACGACGATCACGATCTCCACCGCGTCCACGTCCGCTATCTTCTGGCACACCTTCTGGGCGTTCCATCAGTGCTTTACGCGATAAACGTAGTTTACCCGTTTTACGATCTACATCAATCAATTTCACTTTCACTGGGTCACCTTCCTTAAATACGTCGGATACATCGTTGATACGTGTCCAGCTGATTTCAGAAACGTGTAGTAAACCAGATTTTCCAGCAAAATCAACAAATACGCCGTAAGGCATCACACTTGCTACTACGGCATCATAAACGTCACCGATAGTAGGTGTAAACGTAATTTGCTTCACACGCGCAACGGCAGCGTCGATGCTTTCTTTGTTATTACTAGAAATACTCACACGACCAATATCGCCATCTTCAGTGATGTTGATTACGGTTTCCGTAGTGGCTTGAATATCTTGAATCACTTTACCACCAGGTCCGATAACCGCACCGATGAATGATTTGTCAATCGTCAATTCTACGATCCGTGGAGCATGTGGCTTCATATCGTCACGTGGTTCAGTTAATGAATCCGCCATCTCGTTTAAGATGTGAATCCGACCAACGCGCGCTTGTTCCAATGCTGCTTCTAATTGCTCGTACGGCAATCCTTCGATTTTAATGTCCATCTGACAAGCACAAATACCTTTTTCCGTACCCGTTACTTTAAAATCCATATCACCGATAGCATCTTCATCACCGAGAATATCGCTCAAAATAGCGTAACGCTCTCCGTCAGAAATCATACCCATCGCAATACCAGAAACGGCTGCACTCAATGGCACACCACCATCCATCATCGCTAATGAACCAGAACAAACAGTTGCCATCGAAGAAGAACCGTTAGATTCCATAATATCCGAAACTAGACGTACCGTATATGGATATTCTGCTGGCATTACTTGCTTCAAGGAACGTTGTGCTAAGTTGGCGTGACCAACTTCCCGACGACCAGGGCCGCGCATTGGCTTGGTTTCACCTACCGAGTAAGCAGGGAAGTTATAGTGCAACAAGAACCCTTCGTAGTGTTGGTTCAAAGCATTATCTTCCATCTTCTCGTCCTTCTTCGTACCCAAAGTTAAGGACATCAACGCCTGAGTTTCTCCCCGCGTGAAGATCGCAGAACCGTGTGCAGAAGGCAAGTAATCTACCTCAGTCCAGATATGACGAATGTCTTCTGGCTTACGACCATCCAAACGTACCATCGTATCGAGTACCATTTTACGAATGACTTCTTTCTGTACTTTACCAAAGTAATCTTTGGTCAAAGAACCGTTTTCTTCCCACCATTCTTCGCCCTTCTCTTCTTTTAGTCCTTCTACCATTGCATCTTTAATGGCTTTGAACTGTTCTTTGCGTTCGTGTTTTGCAGCAGCAGCTTGCGCTACTTCTAAGATTTGCGCGCCCGCTTTCTCTTCAACGATTTTCTTAATTTCATCGTCACTTGGTGGCAAATCGTACTCACGCGTCGTCAAGGCTTTACCACCTACTTGCTCGCGTAAATCCAATTGTGCTTGACACTGTACTTTAATCGCCTCGTGACCGATTTTGATCGCTGCTACTAAGTCTGCTTCTGGCACTTCTTTCATCTCTCCTTCTACCATCATCACGTTGTCCATAGTAGCGGCAACGATGATGTCGATATCGGCAGTTGCCAATTCGGTACGGTTAGGATTGATTTTGAATTCACCTTCGATACGTGCTACGCGTACTTCAGAAATCGGTCCAGCAAATGGAATATCCGATAAAGTCAAAGCTGCGGAAGCTGCCAATGCACAAAGTGCGTCGGGCATCGTTTCGAGGTCACCAGAAATCAAGTTGATGATAATTTGCGTATCGTACATATAACCGTTAGGAAACAATGGACGAATCGCGCGATCTACCAAACGAGAAGTCAGTACTTCGTAATCTGATAATTTTGCTTCGCGACGGAAGAAGTTGCCCGGAATACGTCCAGCCGCTGCAAATTTTTCTTGGTAATCTACTGACAATGGGAAGAAACTTTGTCCTTCGCGCAATCTCGTAGAAGATACCGCTGAACAAAAAAGCATGGTTTTACCCAAACGCACGACGACACTACCGTCGGCTTGCGTTGCTAGTTTGCCCGTTTCGATGACTACTTCGCGCCCATCGGGCAAGTTGAATGAAGTAGTCGTTGCGATTTTTTTACCCATAAAATTGAGTTGTTAATGGTTTAAAAAAGTGACCGTTAACCCCGGGTGAGTAGAGAGCAGTTGGTAGTTTTTAGTTGGCAGTTTAACCTACCATCATAATGAATCAACCAGTCCATACGCACTCGAAGTCAACAGTCTGATTTGTATAAATATTAAGTTGTCTGATAATTTGGTAAAACCCCAAATCATTATCCAGACTAACTATTTGATAATCAAACTATTATGATAATTTTAAATAATTATTTTTGTAATTTCTAATCAAATTATTGCTGTATTAGTTACCGCTTTCGCTAAAAAGAAACGGTGGAATTAGTGAACAGTTTCAATAATTGAATTAAATGTAGTTCGCTGTATTTGTAATGGAAATAAGGCGTGTATAAATAAAAGTAAGATGAGCTTACTCATTTTATGGTACCTCAATCAGAAATATCAGTAAATTAATTGTGCAACTACATTGGTAAGCTAAAGGAGGGAATGGAAATTATAGTGCCCCGATCTCGTTCCATTCTTTACGGGTAAGAATAAGTTATAAATATTAGTTAATAATAACTTCTTTTGTATTGAAACCCGACCTTTAAAAAACCGCTTTTTATGTTTGTTAATTGTCCGCTCGTACCTTTTTGGTGATTGTAGCAGTTTGAAGTTGGACGTTAAAAGTTAGCGCTATTTGCTTTCCAACTTCTAACCTCTAAAATCTAGCATCTTTTCGCTTTAAAGGTCGGTACGTTTTTGTTCGTTTTACTTACAGCTACTTTTGCCGCTTGTTGTCTTTCGAGCCGCGAAGATATAAAAAAAGTGTTTTATCTATTACAGACAAAACACTTTTTTTTGATATTACAAGTAAATTACTTACGAATACCTAACTTCTCGATTAATGCCCGATAAGCTACGATGTCCGTTTTACTGATATAGCGTAATAATCTTCTTCGCTTACCTACTAGCGTTAACAAGGTACGACGAGAAGAGTGATCTTTATGGTTATCCTTCAAGTGTTTAGATAACTCTTGGATACGGTAAGTAAACAATGCAACTTGACCAGCGGTAGAGCCTGTGTCTTTTGCGCCATTACCATACTCTGCGAAGATTTCTTCGACTTTTTCTTTTGGAAGATAAACTGCCATTGGAATTTTAATGTTTATAACGTTCTTTGCTGGCTGTAAATGGTTGGTTTGGTTGATTGAATTTATTCAGTTTATCAAGTTGATTTGGTCGTTAAACTTAATCAACTATTTAACTAAATGAACTTAGTCAACTACCTCTCTGCAAAGAAAAACCGTTAGTGATTACGTAAATCAGTTACAGCGGGCGCAAAAGTACGTTTATTTGTTGAATTGTTTCAAGGTTTAATCGTTTATTTTTCTTAAAAGAATCTAATTATGACTTACGAATTAATTGAAAATGTAGAACGCAAACGTTATGAATTCCACATTGATGAACACGTACCTTTTATTGAATACATCAAAGTAAAAGGTAAAATATTCTTGACGCATACGGAAGTGCCCAAGGAGCTCAATGGAAAAGGAATTGGTTCAGCTATTGTCAAAGCTGTTTTTGAGGATATCAAAAAGCAGGATTTGACGTTAATTCCACTTTGTCCTTTTGTGGCAGGTTATATCAAACGGCATCCAGAGTGGAAGTCGCTTGTATTGAAAAATATTAATATTGAATAAAAAATTTAGACGTAAATTTAGTATCTCCAGCTCGTACAGACGTTTGACAAAACGTCTCTTTCGCAGTAGCATTATCGCTTAAATACTAACGAAGACGTTTTTTCAAACGTCTCTACCGCTAAACACTCTACTATGCAACGCTTTAAATGGCTTCTTTTTGATATTGACAATACCCTACTCGACTTTTCGGGCGCAGCCAAACGCGCGATGTTTCAAACGTTCATCGATTTTGAAGAAATCTGTACGGAAGAGATTTATACACAATATCAAATCGTTAATCATGCTGCATGGGAAGCTTTTGAGCAACAACAAATCACGGCAGCAGAATTGAGACCGAAGCGGATGCGCGACTTGTTTTCCGTTCTGGAAAAGGAAATTGCTAACCCGCATATTTTCAGTAAACGTTATTTGGAAAACCTGGTACTATGCAGTGAATATTACGCAGGTGTACCCACTCTACTAGATCGATTAAAAACCAAATATCAGCTTGCTATTATTACCAATGGATTAAAAGAAGTACAGCGACCGCGTTTACGTAAATTAGAACTGATTAATAAATTTGATAGTATCGTTGTTTCCGATGAGATTGGGGTGGCTAAACCGCAATTGGCGTTTTTTGAATATGCGCTGAATAGTTTAAATACGCCAATTAATAAAAGTGAAATTTTGGTCATTGGAGATAGTTTAAATTCGGATATTATTGGTGGAAATAATGCAGGTCTGACAACCTGCTGGATTAGTCACCAACGCGAAAACAAGTCCGCTATTCAACCAAATTTCACCATCAATACTGTTTCCGAATTAGAAAAATCAGTGCTAACCGCTACTACGAAATAACATATCAAAACATGCAAAACGCGAATATTAAAATTCAAAAAACTGAAATCCTCTCCGATAATTGGTACACCCTCAATAAAGTCACCTACGACTACCAAAAGAAGAATGGAGAATGGGAAACCCACGACCGTGAAGCCTACGATCGCGGTAATGGCGCTACGATTCTACTTTACAATCGCACTAAAAAAACTGTGATTCTTACACGTCAATTTCGCCTACCGACCTATATCAATGGGAATGAAACGGGCATGCTGATCGAAGCTTGTGCAGGTTTATTAGATAAGGATAATGCGGAAGATTGTATCAAAAAAGAAACAGAAGAAGAAACGGGTTATCGCATTACTAATGTGCAAAAAATCTTTGAATCTTATATGTCGCCAGGTTCAGTGACGGAGATTTTGTATTTTTTCGTAGCGGAATACGATCAAAATATGAAGGTCAGCGAAGGCGGTGGCTTGGCAGAAGAACAAGAAAATATTGAAGTACTCGAATTAGACTTTGACCAAGCTTTTTCCATGATTCAAACGGGCGAGATCAAAGATGGGAAAACGATTATGCTGTTGCAATATGCCAAAATAAATGGTTTGATTGAACATTAAAAACAAATCTTTGCATCCTTTCCATTTTTTTGTTTATTTTACAACATGGAATTACCAATCCTTTTTTTATTAATTGGACTTATCGCCGGTGGTCTGATCGGTTGGCTTATTGCTCGTTTGCAGCAAAAAAGTGTACTATCAGCAGCAGAAATAGCAGAACGCTATGTCGCGCGGGAGTTGTATGTAAATGTGCAAATGCAATTAGAGCAATTACAACAACAATTTCAACTGCGCGATGAAGAGAATCGTGATCTGTCCAACCAGTTGAGGTCACAGGAACAAATCACTTTAAACCTAGAAGAAAAACTACGTTCCCAACGGGAAGAAGTAGCTACATTGCAAGAACAATCGCGGATTCAATTTGAGAATATTGCCAATCGCCTGCTGGAAGAAAAAAGTCAAAAATTTACTTTACAAAATCGCACACAACTCAACGATGTACTTTCACCACTACGTGAAAAAATCAAAGAATTTGAAGATGGTTTGCATCGCAAATTCCGGGAAGAATCGCACGACCGTATTTCCCTAAAAGAAGAAATTAAACACCTCCGTTCGCTCAACGAACAACTTTCGCAAGATGCGAATAATCTCGCTGCTGCCCTCAAAGGGGACAATAAAACGCAAGGCGACTGGGGCGAGTATCAACTCGAAATGCTACTCACTAAAG
Organism: Saprospiraceae bacterium; assembly: GCA_045106545.1. Taxonomy (GTDB): domain Bacteria; phylum Bacteroidota; class Bacteroidia; order Chitinophagales; family Saprospiraceae; genus JBGCES01. The sequence continues at coordinate 3,879 of JBGCES010000272.1, read as the reverse complement.
CAGGTTTGACCAAGGATGTGCATTTTCGTACGCAAAATAGTTTTCGGAATCGCGAGGGCAAGCAACAACGTCCTGATTTTATTATTAATCTGCCCGAAGAGAAGCACCTCGTCATTGATTCAAAAGTGTCGCTGGTCGCTTACGACAAATATTTCAACGCTGAAACGCCCGAACTACAAAAACGCTATCTGCAACAGCATCTACGTAGCGTCCGTCAACACGTGCAGGATCTGAGCAGTAAACGCTATCAAGATTTGTATCAAATCAATTCGCCCGATTACTTACTGCTGTTTATTCCGATCGAACCCGCTTTCGCGCTCTGTACACAACAAGATGCTAAACTATTTGACGACGCTTTGGATAAAAATATCGTTATCGTTACTACTTCTACTCTACTTGCTACACTGCGGACAGTATCCTACATTTGGAAGCAAGAAAAACAGAAAAAATCAGTATTAGAAATTGCGCGCCAGAGTGGCTTATTGTATGATAAATTGGTGGGTTTTGTCACTGATTTGCAGCAGGTAGGACAACGATTAGATGCGACCCAAGCGACTTATCACGCCGCCATGAATAAGCTACAAACTTCTACTAAATATGGTGATACGGTCTTAGGACGAGCAGAAAAAATTCGCCAGTTAGGTGCAAGGACGAGTAAGCGTTTACCAAAAGAATTATTAGCAGAAAGTATTTATGTAGAACAACAAATTGGGCAAAAAAAAGAGGACTCGGATTCCTTGGAAGAATCCGAGCCCTAATCTAAAAAATAGTGCGTGTAAATACAATTTTACCATCACACCATTTTACAATTCTATCTATTATTTCAACGTAAATCCGCCCGTTCCAGACAGATAGCCTTTGTTGTAAATTTCTACTTCGTAAGCACCTTTAGAGAATTGCACATTGGGTTGCCAAATCATACATAAATTCTCTTCCTGTTGGTTGTATTCCGTGTCTTTACTTTGCGTATAACGCACTTGCTCACCCGATTCTTCGTTGCGCATAATACCAGATCCTAAAGTTTCTACCGCTAAAGTTTCACCAAGTGGATTGACTATCCGAATGAAAAATCGCTCGTTGCCCGTAGGCGTCACTTTGTTTTCGTTCGCATTAAAACATACGCGTAAGTGATCGATGTTTTTAGCGTATTTTTTCTTTACCGCTTTACCGTTTTTCTTAGATTTAAATCCAGTGACGGTGATTTCATCTACTTTGACGATACTCGCAATATTTACTTTCTGACTCAAGTCAGCGCGCTCTTCCTCTAGTCCTCGCTTCTCTTCTTCCAAAGCCGCTTTCGCTACGCCTAAACTTTCCGCTTCGGTACGCGACTGATCTAGATTTTGTTCAAGTTCAGAAGTACGATTGGTTAGGTCGTCAACGGAAGTTGATAGCCGAACATTTTCTGCTTTCAAATTATCGTTTTCAGCAACGTAGTTTTGTAATTGTGCCGTCATCGTTTTCATTTCAGAACGAGCAGCAGTTAAATCTTTACCGTTGCGAATCAAGCGTGAAATCTTATTTTTTTGCGCTTCTAATTCAGATTTTTGCTTTTCGATTAAAGCATTCAATTCTTCATTTCCACCGCGCATTTCTTCCAACTCAGACAACGCCTCGTAATATTGTTTTTCCAATTCTACCTTCAACTTCTCCGCCTCGTCAATCGACTGCGTCTGCTGTTCGATCACTTCGTCTTTTTGGTAATTATTGTATAAAAAATAGATATTTCCCAACAATAACAGTACAATAGCTATCGCTGCGATAGCGATAATGCGCTGTTTTGAATCATTATTTGCCATACTGTTTTTTTAAATGATATAAATAGGTTTTGCAAAAAAGAAGAGGTCAGAAGTCAGACCATCCCGAAGTGTTTCGGGACTGACAGAGAACAGACGAGATACAGCATTTCTTAAGCGTATCTACTAAGTAACGACTAAAGAATAACTTCCTCATTTTATCGATGATCTTTTGCGCCAATACTTCGTTAAAAAGCCTCATCGATGCTAGGCATCGCTTACGTTTTTTGCCTCGTCTTGACACAAAATCTCTATCTCCAAATAAAGGACTTATTTTTTACTCGTTACTAAGCTATAGTCCAGTTCATAGATTTTTTTCTATCCTCCCTCTTTAAAATTCTTTATCATAGGATTTGGAGTTAAATTGAATTACATAAATTTGAAACCTGTAAATACTTTATTTTACTACAAAAGTTACAAATTTTAACGCGTTCTTGACAAGTGACAATACTTGTCAACGAATCTATTCCCAATTGATTATTATTGCAGAGCAATAGCTTATAAAAGTGCTTTAGAAAATATTCGCAGGAGTTGCTTCACGGGAGATCATCCAATTATAAAAGGTGATTTTTTAAAAGAAATAGATGATATTTGGTGTTGATGATATGCAAAATTAATAAATCCATAGGAAAGAAGAAATTTGCTTATGATTATTTTTATAATCAAAATATGAATAATTTTTATTAAAATCACTTTATTAGTTATAAATAATTCGTTTTTTAGCTATTTATTGCGTATTTTTGTTGAGAAAACTAATTAGAAAAAAGGCATTTTGTACATGGTATAAAAACGATACGTGCCTTTTTACCACTTTAAATTACAATTTAGAACAGAGAAAAGAGACCATTCCATTGAGAGAACAGAGAAAAGGCATCACTCACTCTCTCTTCCCTCTTCTCTACTCTCTCTTCCAAATTATTCTAAATCATCATTATGATCGATCACGTTGACATTACCAATGTGCTATTTTTGGATATTGAAACGGTTTCTAACGTAGCCAAATACGAGGAACTAAACGAGGATTTGCAGTATTTGTGGAAATTAAAATCCCGTTCAGTTCTACGCAAATACGACGAGGAAATTACGGTGGAAGAAGCCAAAGCAGCATTTTCAGACAAAGCAGGAATTTATGCCGAGTTTGGTAAAATTGTCTGTATCTCGGTCGGTTTTGTGGTCAGAGATAAGGACAAAAATCTAAAAGTTCGCCTTAAATCTTATTACAACCACGACGAAAAAGTACTACTCGAAGAATTCGGTAACCTGATTGAAAATCATTATAACAACACGGGTAAGCACTATTTATGTGGTCATAACATCCGCGAATTTGACATTCCTTACGTCTGTCGCCGCATGGTGATAAACGGTTTAAAATTGCCCAATGCGCTTAACCTAGCTGGTAAAAAACCTTGGGAAACCAAACATTTATTAGATACTTTAGAACTCTGGAAATTTGGCGATTATAAAGCCTATACTTCCTTAAAGTTACTAGCCGCTGTACTCGGTTTCCCATCTCCTAAAGACGACATCGACGGCAGTGAAGTGGGTCGCGTTTATTGGGAAGAAGATGATTTGGAACGCATCGCGATTTACTGCGAAAAGGATGTTTTAGCGACCTTGCAGTTGGTGTTGCGCTATCAGCGACAACCGATTTTAGAGGATGAGTTTGTTAGTTCGGTAACGGAGTTTTCGGGGAAGGTGGAGGAGTGATTTACTAACATTCTTGCTCGCGCGATGTTTTCAACTCGTGCGTGTCGCGGTGGGCAAATCTGATATGCACTTTTACCATGGCACGAGTTGAAAACATCGCGCTAAAAGTTACTGAAGGCTCAAATCACGAACGGCGCAGCGCGCCATGCCCATTGGTAGCCAAATATACATTGTCCGTTTTTCAGCAGCGCAGCGCGATGCCCCCATTAAAAAAGGGAGCTTCTCCATTTATCCCTATAGACTGTACCGTCAGAAACTATTTTAACCTTTTGCTATCAATGGAATCACCACTCTGCGTTGAAAATTATTGACATTTTAGAAAATGAAAAACCCAATCAGACGAAATAGAAATATTGGAACTATAAAGCAAGGTCAT
>JBGCES010000271.1:0-10488 GCA_045106545.1 Saprospiraceae bacterium | reverse complement strand
TGCAGAAGAACTCGAATTCATGCCAGAGCTCCTCGCTGATTATCACCCGCATGGTCAATTACTGGATTTAATTTACGAGGATCAAAACGTGGCAAAAGTCGATACGTTGCGCATCCTCGCCGCGATTCGCGAACGACAAATCGAGGACGGTAATAATTGCTATTTCTTCACGCGCCTAGTGCGTTACCCCGAGTTTCGGCTCGTGGGTAGCCACGCGCGGGCAGCACGCGGAAGTACATTACAGCACATCCGTGAACAGCGCGAACTCAATCGCGATCAAAAACTGCAATTATTGGAACAGCTAAAGATGGATTTACTAACTCGTCCAGAACTACCGATTCGCGCTTATTATCTGCGTAGTCAGCAGATGCAAAATCGCCACGCGACGACTTTTGTGAAAATTACGGGGCGGGATTTTATTGAGGAAAGTAAGCAGTATTCAATTCCAAATTCTGCCACGATTATCAATTACCTGGAACAGTACCAAGCTGCTTTCACTCACGGCTGGTTTATTCGTCCGATCCGCGATTACTTGCGCTTACATTTTGCGGGCGTGCATCCACTCACCATCGCCGCCGAAATAACGGACTATGACCCACAACAGTTCGCCAAGAAGTGGCGATCCTTTCAAACGACGGTGGAACTGCTTTGCTACCAAAATAAACGCTTACGCAAACACTTGAGTCCGCTACATCGGCTGGAGTTAAAATTCCTACAGCGATTGAAAAAACGGATCATAGAAAATCATCCTGATGGGAAATTGACAGCAGCAGATTTACGGGAACACACCAATACGCTTTTACAATATCATCGCTATCGCGGTGATCTGGATCATCCTGTTTTGGAGCAAGCTATTCATTTTACGCCTACGCAATTGGAACGGCGGTTGCAGGTGTTGTTTGAGGTGGAAGTAACGAAGTATAACGGATCGAGGGAGTATGTGCTGGAGGTGGATTATGTTGGGGAATTGGTAGACGGTGGACGGTCGCTGCGCTTGACGGTGGACGGGGCAGTATCAGCAAATTTGGGAAAACGGGACGGGTGTGATGTGCCGTTTTGTGAGCGAGGAATGGCTGAGATCGTGCGGAAACCGTTGCGGGTGTTGGATTTGTATCGTTAATGGTGGAGATAAGTGTTTCACAGTAAGTATAATAATTGTGAAATGGTGCAGCGGTTGCAATTTGCTTGGTAACGGCGATTTAGTAGGCGATTATAGGCAGCAGTTGCGTTGCTAATTAATCAATGGGATTAGATTTGGATAGACTACAGCTTAGCGGTTGGTAGCTAAAAGGGAATGTTTTGAATTCCATAAAATTTACTCAGATAAAAAATTCCTATTAATATAAAATTGTTTAAGTAATTTGTTTTTAAATAAAAGTTTATAAGTCTTCATCTGATAAGGCGTATTCCCTCTTTCTTTACTTTTATCAAAAAATCAACAACAGTAAATTTTTTGCTCTTTTGTTGTTGTTTTATATTTTTTAATACTTTTAGATCTTTTACATGCCTATAATCCACTGATAATCAAACAGTTACAGACTTAACTATGAGAAATTTGGAACGAACTATGAGTCTTTTGGAAAAAACTATGAGAAAATTGGAAAAAACTATGAGAGATTTAGAGTGTAACTATGAGAGATTTGGAAAAATAATCTATATTTACACTAATTATGAGAGATTTGGAAGTATTTTTCGTTGTAAAGCTGTAATTACTAGCCGTATTCAGTGCTTATTATCTCAAATTGTTCCAAAACCCTCATAATTGTAGCGACTCTTTCCAAAACTCTCATACATAGAAAAATATGGCAACTAAAACCAAAAGGAAGAACAAAGGAATCCTACTGATTAAAAAGTCAAATAACTTAATTGAATCTCGGTACAAATTTGATATTTGGGAAACGCGGTTTTTCTTGTCTGTGCTTTCACAAATTCGACGCGAAGATGAAGATTTCGAGATGTATCGAATTTGGTATAAGGACGTAATAAAAACTTTTGGGCTGCGCTCAGGTGATTCTTATCATTATTTGCGAGAGGCGGCTAAGAGTTTGATGGGAAAATCCTTTTATGTAAAATATGAAGGGAAGGGAGCTAACCGAGAAAAGCAGTATCACATCCTACGAGAGATTGATTATCTGCAAGCAGGAGAAGAACAGCATGCACCGACCAATGAAGAATATATTGATGTAATGGTCGAGCAGAAAATGAAACCTTTCTTACTTCAGCTACAGAAAAATTTTACAGCATACGATCTGCGGAACATTGTCAAATTAGGCGTTTATCCTGTGCGGGTTTATGAATTGCTCAAGCAATATCAAGTGATCGGTAAACGTACATTGGGCGTAGCAGAAATGAAAGAGATGTTTGAGGTGAAAGATAAGTATAATCTCTTTGCTGATTTTAACCGTTGGGTGATCAAACCCGCCGTTAAGGAAATTAATGCACATACTGATTTAGAGGTAACTAAGGTAGAAAAAATCAAGCAAGGGCGTAAGGTCTCTGCCTTGCGTTTTGAATTTAGGTTAAAGAATCGAACAAAATCTAAGATAGATACTGTTAGGAGTTCGCCATCAGCTTCTTATGCTCCGTCTGCTTCGATGGTCATTGATATAACGGATAGCCAAGTGCCCTCCCCTTCTTCTTCGCCACTCGATCAACTTTTCGCTGCCTATCATAGTGCATTGCAGCATAGTTTTGGGGTAACACCTTCTAAGTTTTTGCAAGCATTAAAATCTGATTCGACTATTGACGCTGCGCGTATTGAAAAAGCGATGCGAGTGACCCGTAGAGCAAATACTAATGGAGAAATTAAGAAATCGGCAGCTGGATTTTTTATGATGTCCTTGCGAGAAGAATATACCGATTCTAAAGAAGAGGCACAGGTGAAGGCGCGTAAGCTAGAACAGCGGCAGGAAGCGCAACGATTGCAATTACACGCGTTGGAGATAGCACATAGCGAACAGATTAATAATCGTATTCGTAGCGTTTTAAAATCTAATCCGACGATTACCAATCAGGCGATTGCTAAAATCGAAACGAGTCCCTTTACAGGGAAAATCATTCAGCAAAAAGTTAAAAGCCTAGATCGACCGTTGACATTGGAAGATTATCGGGCGGATGTGCAGTTGCGTGAATTAGTAAAAACGAATATTATGCAACTGGCAGTGGATCAATTTGAGGATTTGCTAATGAATTACGAACAGCAAAAGCTACAAATATTGCAAACAAGTACATAAATACATAATTGAGTAATTGCTTAAATGAACAATTATGTATTTATGTAAATCAAATGCAGCTAAGACTTATTGCGAATTGCGGTAAGTATCAAAGGAACGTTTGAATAACTCCGTTAAAGAAATTCGCTTCATCCGCGCATAGTCCTTATACTCCTCGACGAAGCTCTCAGGGAGCGCGAAATTCAGTCTTTTTATCCTTTCTTCCACTTGTCCCATATTGTCACTAGCGTCTTCCATCTTAGGAACAGCACCTTTATTGCGTTTTTTTAGACTAGCCATAACTTTCTTCTATTTGATTGATTTTATTACCTATGTTTTGAATTAATGTATCAATGACGGTATTGATTGATTTATAACGGGTTTCGTTGGCAGCTAAACCATTATCATGGCATTGCCCAATGGAAGTACGTTCTTGAATGATTCCCGCTACATAATAGCCAGCATCCTCAATAAACTCAATTGCCGCTTCTTGTTCTCCCGAACTAGCCCCTACCCTACTCAATGCAAAAGCAACTCGATTACGATCTACTCCTTTTCTGCGTAGCTCGTGCGCCAATTTTACTTGTGGCATCAAATCATCACGAGTGATTCCTGTAGGTAAGATAATGTAATCACTTGCTTTACTGATGGCTAAGGTTTGAGCATCTGCCTGACCAGCACCATCAAAAATAATTAATTCGTACTGACTATCTTGCTTTAGTACATCATTGACTTTGGCAAAAGGCTCGACTGCTACGTTAGGAGTCAGTTCATTTTCCATACGGATACAGTTCCACTCTGTCGCCGTTTTTTGTTTCAAATCCATATCCGCAACTTTGACTGACCAATCGTTGCGGGCATATTCGATTGCCAATGCGCGTACTAGAGTAGATTTTCCTACCCCACCCTTTTGTGAGACGACTGCTATTTTTAGTGCCATAATTTTCAAGTATGTTTAGTAGAGATTATTCGGTTGACGGGATGCTAAGTAGTTTGTAGTATTTAAGTTGATAGTTTGTAGTTGCACCCCGCTCGTAGTAAACGACTTACACCATTTGTGCTATCAAAATAAATAGGTCAACTTACTTACTCCAAATCATCCGAAATCATCTTTAATGAATTAACTTTGAGTAAATACATAAATAAAGAATTGCGTGTTTATGTATTTACTCAATTATGTAATTTTGAAATAAATTTTTACTTTTTATCGGATTGTTTTTTAGCTGCTAACTTCTTTAATCGCTTAGCTTCTGCGATTTGCGCTTTAAAATTCTTATCACTTACCACTTTCTGATTGGTTCGTTGTTCAAAGGCAGTTCGTGCCTCTCCCGCCGCTGCTCCACCCTCTATTGCTGCATTCCTATTCTCCTCAAAACCTTTGGCATCTTGTCCCATTGCTTCGTTGCGAGTTGCGGTTTCGCCCAACATGGTAAAGATTAATTCGAGGTCAGTCATGTGGTCGCGCAGGTTTTCTCGCTTCAAATTCTTCAATTCTCTATGTTGACTTGGCGTTAAGCCAAAAGTTCCTTTGCTTACTTCTGCGGTTAGAATGGAATATTCTAACCCTTTTTTGACACCACGATTTTGCCATGCATCCGTTAGCTTTCCACGAATCTCGATGGATTGTAAACGCTTAGCAATCCAATCTTCTGAATATCCTTGATCCAAATAGTATTGCCGCGCTCGTTCTGCTGCTAAGGAAGGATCTTGTATTTCTTGGATGCGGTCATAGGCAACTTCTGCTAACCACCGTTTAAAAGGCTCGGCATTAGGAGAAGAGATAGACTGAATGATCCGAAACATACCTTCCGTATTGGCTACATCGGTTTTATACTTTTTACCATCGGAAGACTCGATTCGCAGTTGTCCGATATTTTCGGACGACTGAAATCCTTCGTTGGCTAACTTGCGTTTGAGGTCACTCCAGTATTTGCGTGGGCGTTTACTTTTTGTCAAGGCTTCAATTACATCGACGATAGAGAACCACCATTCCTCTTCGTGCCAGATACGGCGGATTTCTTTTTCTTCAAAGAAGATGACCAATGTTTGATTCTGTTCCATTTGGTAAAGGTATGATAAAATACATAATTACATAAATGTTCATTTGTTAAATTCTTTAATTACATAATTACTCAATTGAGTAAAATTTCGCAAAACTTAGGTATTACGGGACTTTTAGACTATTTTGATAGTAGAAATCGAATATAGCCAAGCAAAAAATACGTTTTAAATGATAAAAAAATAGATAGGAATGATTATCTTGGAGTAATCAAACGAGAAAGATTTTAAACTTTTCATCAGCGCAGATTCCATGAAATTGCGCAAGCACAAAAGAAGTAGCACAACCAGAGATAGTGCTTTTTATCCTGGTTAAATTTAGAACGATTCATTAGAAAAGTCCGCGCTCAAGTAGGAGCGTGTAGATGCCAACTGCTTAGTGGAACGACTAAATTAATTGCATTAAAATCTAGCGGATTGATTAGTTGCAGGTGAGTGCGTTGAGGGCAGGAATAATTTATTGCAGACGATAATTTGTTTTGTTCTTTTAACTCAAAATACCGTCAAACTTATTTTAAGCGGATTATTTTAAACGATTTATATTCAAACGACATTATGGATGTTTTTCAACTAAAGTGGCTCAAAAGGGCTTAAAACGGCTGTCACTAAACGACTGTTTTTTTAACCCCATTTATAAATTTTCCGTGGGGTGAAAATATGCATTTTCACCCCCCCGCGCCCCCCCCGAGGGCGAAAGTTATTTTTTACTAAAGTAGATTCAGATGTCAGTCACAAGGGGAATTAGAACCTCACGAACTAACAGAGGGACTACACCCGAATCTGAATTTTATATTGAACCAAGAATCAAAACTATTTCAGCATGGCTATCACCAGTGTACGTAATCAGACTCCTAGTTTACTCCCTATTCATTATCAAAAAATGGTAGCGGAGATTCCCAATCTAAAGTATCGAGTCATTGGGCTGATGATGTTGGATTGTGGTATTCGACCTGGTGAGGCAGCACGGGTACAGGTTAGAGATTTGAATTTTGGTCATCGAAAATTAATTGTGCGAAGTTTGAAGAAACGGGGAGGGGAGGAGCATTTTCGGGAACTACGAATGTCAGAACGTTTGCTGGATGCATTGGCTAATTATTGGAAAACCTTGAAACACAAAACACCTGACAGCTACATTTTTCCAGCCGACACGGAAACGGGTTATAGCGAATCTAAGCAGATTTCTAAGTGGTTCAAACGTAACGGTTTACCCTTCACGCCCAAGGCTTGCCGCCACACATTTGCCTCTAAAGTTGTCTCTAAAACTAAAGATATTCGTAAAGCACAGAAGTTACTTGGACATAAATCCCAACGGACAACCGAAATTTATTTACACATTCCGCAGTTAGAAATGGATGCCGCGCTAGATTTGGTACAGCAAGAAAATTGGTGGCAACAGCTCAAACGTAAGATAATCAAACCTAAACGGGTATTTTGGACTCCTGTGGATAATGGCGTAACTAGGTTTCACATCGGTAGAAAAGCGGAATTAGCAAAGCTGGCGGAGTTGATGGATAAACAAGTCAACGTGTTATTGTTGGGTGAACATGGGATTGGAAAGACTCACTTGTTACAGAATATACCTGATGAAAAAGGACGGTTTTTGAGAATGGATGATTTTAATTCTACACGCAAACGCTTACAAGAGTTACTATTGGATTTGTATAAGGGAGATCCAGATTAGACGGAAATGATGCTCGGAGATGATAAGGCAGCAGCATTGCTGCGGATGTCAGAAACCCAACAGGCAAAAGAAGAAACTTTTGGTAAAGTTGTCTCGCGGGATAGCATTGAAAACCTCACTGATTTGATCATTAGAGCTACACGCAAGAACCAATATACCTTGATTATTGATGATGCGACGGGAATGAATAAGACGGGCAAAAAGGTTATCGAAAAACTTAAAAATCATTTCCATATTGTCATGGCAGCACGGCAATTAAAGTTTGCAGATTCTCAAACGGTCTCTAATTTTGAAGTGATTCAACTCAAAAACCTACCCCGCCACGAAGCAACAGATTTAGTTTTAAAGCTGAGCTATAAGTTCATCGATCAAATTGAAGATTTGGAACTCTACAAAAATCATATTTGGGATAAGACTGCGGGCAATCCACTTTACATCTATGAATTTGTAGAACGCTACAAAAAGGAAGGACTGATCACTTCAGCGACAATTACCAATGTAGAGCATACAACGGGTTTAAAAGAAGTAGATTTATTTCCAGTTGTAGTGATGAGTATCGCTAGTCTTTCCGCTTTGCGTTATATCGTGAAAGGCACAGGCGGTGATCCTGCGCCCTTCTACTTGATTGCTGGTGTGGCAATGGTATTTCTATTTTTTGGGCGAAGCATAATGATGAAAGGGAAGCGGAAATGGCTGTAAGCAGTTTGAGAATATTCAAGCTGATAGTTATAACTCCTTCATTTTGAGTAACTTAAAGGATTTTTGGTTTTGAGTCAGAAAGTAATTTATACTTAAATACATAATTGAGTAATTATGTATTTAAAGATTTGAGTAATTGTGTATTTGAATATTGATATGAAGGCTTAAGATAGTTTTTGTTAAAACTGATAGCGAATGATTACCTAAGAATTGTCAAGAGCGAAAACGAACTAGTCGCTCGGGGTAGGAGAGGAGTAACGCAAAACATAAAGTCATTGATCTTTACTTATATTTTTTGAGTATTGAACATATCGAATCGCTTAGTCCTGTAGATTTATTGTAAAGTATGGTGCAATTGATTTAGAAGTGGCTGATGGAGTGACTAGTAAATATGTAACCAATGATTAGTTAGGCAAGATATTTAATCAGCACTTCAGTTTTCTGATCGCTAGTCACTTAATTACTGTTTACTGCACTCGTGCAAATTCGATCAAACCAGTTTTAAACAAATCTTGTGATTATTTACTCAATTATGTAAATGATAAATTATGTAATTGAGTAAATGAAGAATTACATTGAGCTATACCAAAATCCTAAACCATGCGCGGACCCAATCACATTGTCGGCGGCGGTGTTCTCACAGGAACATTTGCCAGCCTCTTCTTTGGTATTAACATTTTTACCAGCCCATTTCTAATTGCGGGAACGCTAATCGGATCGTTACTCCCAGACATTGACCACACCAGTTCGCTGCCCGGCAAACTATTCTACCCACTCGCCAAACAAATCAACCGCCGCTATGGACATCGGACATTAACCCACGGATTACCGTTTTTAGCGATTCTAACGGGTTTTTCTATGATGATCGAATCTTTGTATAGTTCCAACTGGAATTTCTCCATTGTGCTGTGCATAGCCGTCTTTGTCCACGTTTTGCTGGATATGATGACCGTGAGTGGCGTTAAATTGATGTATCCCTTTCAAAAAGATCGGATCTACGTGATGATTGGGCGCAAAGACTTTCGGATGCGAGTGGATGATATTCGAGCGGAGTCTATTGCGATGGCGATCTTTTTAGGCATGTGGCTGTTACTCCTACCTCTAATTCAGAACGGCTTTTGGACGACCTACAACACTTATTTCGGCAAACCGCAGCACCTCGTTTCCGAATTTCAAAACGCCACGGACTTACTCGCTGTCGATTATCAAATCAAACGCGGTTCACAAATCGTGCAAGGCAATGGATTTTGTATCGAAGCCAGTACCTCGAAGATTGTCTTATTAGAAGGTGGGCAGTGGAATATCTTAGATAGTAAAGTAGAAATTATCGAAAAAGTAGTTCCTATTCATACGGGTAAGCATTTTCGATTTCAAGCGATCAATCTGATCGAAATATCGGCGGATAGCCTCAATCAAATCTGTCGAGATAGGGTAGTCGCCAATTTACAAATCAGCGCCAACAACAAATTTCAATTCCAAACGGGGCTTCAGGAACAAGCCGCGAATAAGTACCAGGGCGAATATTTAAATCAAATCACTTTCTCTACCATCGAGCAAGAAATTGAACTCGAAACGTTTATTGATGACCATTCGTATTTGCCACGGATCAAGTTGTTGGAACAGAAAATTGCCGTTCTACAAGCCGAGCAGAAGCGCAAAGAATTAGAATTTAGAACCGAAGAGCGCCAATTAGCAACTTTAAAAACCCAATACACCACTGCCAGCAATGCCGAAAAAGAACTACTACTACCGCAAATCAGAAAATTAGAAAAAATCACCGCGCCCATCTCCAATGCGCTAAAAGTGACGGAATTGCAAAACCAAATCATCCAAATTCGCAGCGTAGCAAGCATTAAGAATCAAAAACGGAAAACGGAAATCGAATTGAGAAATAAAGAAACATTGGCAGGACAGCAGGAAACGAAGTTTACGGGCGTGTTGATGACAGTGTTGATCGAAGAGTGAGTTTAATTCACTACATTTGTTTTAATATCAACTCAAATTGTTTTAAATATAATGGCAAAGCATCAACTAGACATAGAAGGTTTCGCGGTGAAAGTGGACAAACAAGGATACGTTAGTCTGACGGACATTGCTAAACAAAATAGCGAAAACAAACCTGCCTTTACAATCCAGAACTGGTTGCGCAACCAAAGCACGCTAAAATTTTTAATGACTTGGGAGAAAGTTCACAACGTAAATTTTAAAGTAGGGCAAATACCCTACTTTATCCAATCTGCCTTAGATAATCGTAAAAAGATCACTCCGCAACGCTTTATCGAAGAAATGAATGCTGCGGGAATCACTTCTACATCAGGACGCTTTGGTGGAACTTTTGCCCATAGCGATATTGCACTCGACTTTTGTCGCTGGCTGAGCCCCGAATTTGCGGTTTATTTAAATCAGGAGTTTCAACGGCTTAAACGAGAGGAGTATTTACGACTTGGTGATCCTTTTCTCAATAAACGGCACCTTACTGCAGGTAATCATTCTTTGCTAGTAGCATCAATTTTGACGCAAGTAGATGAACGCCTGCTTACCCATCCACAACCTTACAAGAGCCGATTGCCCTTTGCTGCTGAAATTGATATGCTGAACGAGATTGTTTTTGGACAAACGGCAAAAGAGTGGCGGGCAATGCACCCTGATAAACCCACTAATCGCAACCAACGCGACTATGCTAAAATATTGGATTTGGTGATTTATCAAAATCTGGAAGTGGTAGATACCATGCTGTTGCAATGGGATTGTAGTCAGGAAGAACGACAGCGACTTTTACAGGAAACGTATGACTTCCAATATCCTATTTTGAAAAACTCAAAAACGATCAAGCGCATG
>JBGCES010000270.1:0-7191 GCA_045106545.1 Saprospiraceae bacterium | reverse complement strand
AAAAATTTTCCGAAAAGTACGATAGCGAAGTACGCATTGCCCGCCTCATTTTATCGACATTGTGTTCGTGCCCTTTGTGGTAGTAACCTTCTAAATCTATACCGTTCCATTTTTCGCGTTTTACTTCATATTTTGCAGATAAGATAGCGTAGAAATTAACTACTGGTTTGTCCAATTCGTAGCGGTAATAGTTGCGTCCTGCTTCGTTCCATTCTTTGGTTAAAGTACCCGGTGCAATAGCAATTTGATCCGCTGATGTACTAACCGTTGAAGATAAATTTATCCAATCTGAATCACTAGAAACGTAAGAATTATTACAAGCCGCCGAACAAGTATGGGTTAATTCTGCCACGCGATTGCTCTCTGCCAAACCAAAGGCTTTGCGTTTAGATTGGTCATGAAATTCGCGATCTGGATCGTAACCGATAGTTGGCATAAATGAGTAACTATGAATAAATGTCCCATTTTCGTTGATCCATTTCATCGAAACTTCATTCTCAATGCCACACGCCTCGTAGCAGAAATTTACATAAAAAGTCAGTGAATCATTAGGCTGCAAAGCCGTCTCTAATTCATAAATAAAGTAATGCTGTTCTTCATCGCTGTACACCATTTCGCTATTGGGTAAGTCAATATCCGTTTCATAATCATAGGAAGTTGTAAAGTGGATCGAATCAATGGCGCGGGCGTGTTTATTTTTAATAATAACCTGCGTTTTTGCTCCCATCTTACGCACATTTGGATAAATATCAATCGCGTGATCCAAAGCTATGATCCGAGGTTGGTTGACATTTTCGTATTGTTTATATAGACTTTCGTAAGTCATATTTCTACGGTCTTCGACCGTTTCCGTAATCGTTTCGTTCAGCACATTCGCATTGTAAAATAAGAATCCACCGACCAATACCCAAACCGATAAAACGCTATAAAATGGAACGGATAACTGCTGATTAAAGCGTTGCTTCGCAATCGACCAGCGATTTTTCAGATTCAATGCTTTACCGCGCACCCAAAATAACGTACTACCAATCATCAATAAAGCCGCAAACAATAACCAGTACGTTTTATACCATTTCAAACCTGATTCGCCCAATGAAAATTGGTGCATATCCGAATAAGTAAAGGAAGGAATTCCACTTACCGTTAAAAGGTTGCTATTGATATCCAATGCGCCCCACAGAAAGTTATTGGCAACTAGAAAAAGGATGAACAGGAAGAAACCTAAGTACATTTGATTTGCACAAACCTGAATAAATAATGCAACCGCAATCAGGATCGCAAAGTGGCTCAAATCAATCAAAAACAACTGTTTGAAATATAGTAGTGGTTCAAAATTAGTATAACCTTTCATCGCTTGAATACCCATTCCAATCAGCATTGCGCAAAACAACATCAAAGCAACGACGGAGAGCATACTCGCGTATTTTGCTGCAATCGGTATCCAAGAAGGATAAGGCGCCGCATCAAATATTTCGTTAAACTTCGCACGTCTTTCGCGCCACACCATCGCCCCCGTATAGTAAGCAATAATCACATAAACAAACAAGTGAAACGAACCTTCAATTCCCTCTAAGATGATATAGGTCACTGGGAAATTTCCACTACCAAATTTGTTATCCGAGCCCATGATGCCACCCAATAAATTGACAAAGGAAAATATGATAATGACTATAAAAGCAGGACTCTTAATAATCCCAAACAACTCCGATTTATACTGACTAAACCATTGAATTAGTTGACTCTTAGCCGTGTGTAGTTGTGCGACCGCAGGTAGTTTATCCAATACTTTAAATTGAGAAGTCAGCGAAGGCGATTTCACTTCTGCTTTCTTAGATTTCTTAGCCCGCTTTTCGGCGAAACTAAAGTTGAAATAACTCAGCGTAAAGATGATAGCCGCGATACCTAACCACAATAATCTATTCATCAACATTGGTCCACCGAAGCTCAACCATTGGCTGTTTTTCTCACTTAATGTCCAATATTTAGTAATCTCCGAGATGGAATTTATCCCAAAAGGATCAGCGAGGGTCGCCACGTAGCCATGATCGTGATTGATAATAAAACTACTCGCAAACAAGTAACCAATCAATAAAAAAATCGCTCCGATAAAAGAAATAGTTGTACTGCGAAATTTTACCGCTAAGGCGAAAATTATAGCACTAATCAATATCGTATTCGGCAATAAGAAAGTAAAAAAGGCATCCACATACGCCATTGGATAATTTGGCCCAATCATCGTCGCATCATCGTAAAAATAAGGCGCAACAAATACTGCCAATAATACGCCCAACAGCGGAATACAAGCGACCAATACGCTACTCAAAAATCGCCCCAACAGATAGGAAGCACGACTCATCGGCGTAGCAAATAGAATGGAATTAAAATTGTTAGCAAAATCTTTTAGCGCGGCTTGATTTACAAAAGTAGTCGTCATGACTACTGAAACTAAGCTAATAAAAGCAGCGTAAGACATGAGCGCAAAAGGGGAATTGATATTTACATTTCCCATATCTCCGCCAATGATTACTCTTTCTATCGTCGCAGCGGCAAATACCATTGTGAAGTTGATAAAAAAGAATATATATACGGTAGGGCTTTTGAGCCAGTGCTTAAGTTCGAAGGTGAAGAATTCTTTAAACATGATATTAGAGTTTGTGAGGTGAGTAGAAGCAACAAAATTTGAAACACATAGGGACATAGTTCATTAAACTATGTAGCCTACTGTGCCTATGTGTTTTTAAAACTAGTCCAGAACAGAAAGCACGGACTCAACACCCATCACTTTCGTAAAAAAGACATCTTCTAAATCTGCATTTACGGATTGAAATCCATTGCCTGGATTGGTAGTACTGATGATATGAATCAGCGGATTTCCAGAAACTAAGCGACTCGAAATAATGGAATGCTGTTGTTCGATAGCTGCCATTTCAGATTTGTCGATGAGCTTTTCCCACACCATGCCACGGAGTTCTTCGATGGCAGTATCAGGCTGACCCGCGTATAATAATTTGCCTTGATTGATGATCGCCATATTCGCACATAACTGACGCACATCTTGCACGATATGGGTGGATAAAATGACGATGACGTTTTCGCTGATTTCGGAGAGTAGATTATAAAAACGGTTGCGTTCGCCGGGGTCAAGTCCTGCCGTTGGTTCATCAACAATAATCAAATTTGGATTGCCTAAAAGAGCTTGCGCGATACCAAAACGTTGTTTCATTCCACCCGAAAAACCACTCACTTTGTGTTTTCTAAAATTGTACAAATTCACGCGGTGCAATAAGGCTTCTACAATTTCTTTTCTTTCCTTACTATTGGTGATGCCTTTCAAAATTGCGAGGTGATTCAGTAGGTCTTGCGCATTCGATTTGGGATATACGCCAAACTCTTGTGGCAAGTAACCCAGCGTTTTACGCAATTCCTTTTTCTGCTGAATCACATCAATATCGCCTAAGTGAATACTACCCGCATCGGGTTCTTGTAAGGTAGCAATGGTGCGCATTAAAGTAGATTTGCCTGCACCATTTGGTCCTAATAAACCAAACAAACCCGTAGGCATTTCTAAGGAAATATTATCGAGGGCTTTGACGCCGTTCGCATAAGTTTTAGACAAGTTCTTTATTGATAATTTCATGATGAAGATGTTTTTTTGAGGAGTCAGAAGTAAGGGGTCAGGGGTCAGAATTTAATACGTATGTCGTGCCTGCCCCCTGACACCTGTCGCCTAATTCCTAATTAATTACAATTCAAATTTAGGTCGATTACCCGCCGAATGAAAAGAATAGTGACTCACCAGACAGCAGATGTGACCAGTGCTAAAAAAAGTGTGACAAACGGCGTATATCACAAAAAGTGGCAAGACAGCATTATATTTCCTAGCTTGCAGTATGATTCAGTTATTTAAAAAAAGGTGGGTATATCATAGCTTAATCTGGTTGCTAGCGTATATGGGGCTGACCGCTATCATCTATTTTGATGAAAGAAATACGGACAGCCTTTTAGAATGCTTACAAGAACCGATTTCCTTTTTCGTCCCAGTTATTGTCGCTACCTATTTAGGTTTTTGGGTAAAAGAGCGCTTTTTCGATAGCCGCCAATACCTACTTTATTTTCTAGGATTTGTTGCCGTTATTGCCGTCGGCGTTATCCTTTACGAAGCGATTGAAGCCATTGGTTTACAAGAAAGCAGAAGCGGTAATACCAGATCTAACAATATCACCAATTTTATTTTTATTCAACTCTTCACCGTCGGACTACAATATTTTAAAAGAGGCATCACCAATCAATACCAACTGCAAGAACTTCGAGCAAAGACCGCCATGACGGAACTCAATGCGCTCAAAGCACAGATCAACCCACATTTTTTGTTTAATACCTTAAATAACATCTATGGGATGAATCAAATCGATTCCGAGAAAGGATCGGAGATGATTATGGAATTATCGGATGTGATGCGCTATCACCTAGAATTTTCTAAAGCAGGAAAGGTCAGATTAGAGGACGAGATACAATTGCTACAATCTTATATTAAATTAGAACAACTGCGACTCAGTGAAACCTGTGAGGTAAAAGTTGATTTCGCAGAAGCGAATGAAAGCCTGATGATCTCTCCCCTACTTTTTATTCCTTTTGTAGAAAATGCCTTTAAACATGGCACGCATCCGACGCAGGAATGCTTTGTACATATTCAACTACGTACCACAACCGACCGGCTGTTTTTTACCATTGAAAATAGTATCATCACCAATCGGAAAGTAGTGAAAACGAATATTGGCTTGCAAAATACGAAGCGTCGATTAGAGTTGATTTTTCCAGAAAAGCATGATTTGAAAATTAGTAAAGATGAACACGTTCATCTGGTTGAATTAGAAATTAGGTTTAAGAATTAGGAAGAGAGAAAAGAGATGAGGGAAGAGAGATGAAAGCACTTCACAAAGTCGGTTGTCTCTCCTCTCTGTTCCCTCTTCCCTCCTCTAAAACATCCATTATGAAAAAAATAAAACTATTAATCGTTGATGATGAACCACTTGCCCACAAAATTCTTGAAGGGTATTGCGAAAAAATTGATCACGTCGAGGTAGTAGGTAATTGCTATGATGGAATATCCACCCTCAATTTTTTAAATAAAAATCAAGTTGATGCGGTATTGTTGGATATTCAAATGCCTGATATTACGGGCATAGAATTGCTGGACACCTTAAAAAATAACGCGCCAAAAATCATCTTCACTACCGCTTATACCGAATATGCGATGCAGAGTTTTGACTACGATCAGGTCGTCGATTATTTGCATAAACCGATTCGGCTGACTCGCTTTATTAAAGGGCTAGAACGGCTAAAAAAGGTGTTATTATTAGAAAAAGAATTCAATCCACAACCTAGCGTTACGACTCCCGAACCAGTTGTAAATAGTTCCTCTAATTTTATCAGTTTAAAAGACAATAAAGTCATTTATCGGATTTCACATACCGATATTAATTATATCCAATCGTGGGGCAATTATTTGAAATTCTTCCTGCGCGATCAGCAGATTAAAATCGTCAGAAAAACCATTAAAACGGTAGAATTTGAATTACCAGCTGACCAATTTATTCGGATTCATAAATCATATATTGTCAACATCAATTACATCAAAGCGATTGATGGGAATCAAATTAAGATCGAAGATTTGCAACTACCGATTGGGAAGAGTTATCAGATGAGTGTGAAGAAAGCGATTATGGGATGAGTCAATTGATTCCGCACATACACGGGTCAGAGACGCCGCGCGAGCGTGCAATAAGGATGTCAATTTTAATAAAAAATCAACTATGAAAAACAACACTCACATTAAAAATCGTAGTTCCAAATCATGGGAGTTAGACCAGATCTTCCTCTCCCACAACATCATTGACTATCATACAAACGAGACTCAAATTGCCAAAAATGAAACGGAATACGTACGACTGCATTTGGGCTTACAAGGCAGTTATGATTTCACTTTTTCGCAGTTAAATCGCTCTTTCTCCTTAGCGGGACACCATAATAATATCATGTATTCCAATGGATTGGAATTGGCAGTCACCAACAAAAGCAAACGGATCGAGACCTTTGGAGTCAACTTCACCACGGACGCATTTATTAAAATCGGTCAGAATGGAAATGACCTTTTAAAACGCTTTACTGAAAAGGTTATCAATCAAGAAAATGCGATCTTCTCTCCGCAGTGGCGCACCAATAATTTTAAAATCCAACAAGTCATTCAGGACATCATCAACTGCACTTACCAAGCCGAATTGAGCAATCTATTTCTACTTTCCAAAAGCATTGAATTACTCGTTTTGCAAGCCGAATTGTTTGACCAACAACCCAATCAGCAATACATCAAATCCGAAAAAGATAAACGCAAACTGATTGAAACGAAGGAGTTGCTCACTGCCAGAATTGACAATCCACCCACCATTATCGAACTCGCTAAATTAGTAGGCATTAATGAATACAAACTCAAAAAAGGCTTCAAAGAACTATTCGGTACAACCATATTTGGTTACATACATCATTGTAGAATGAGTTTGGCAAAACGCTTACTCTTAGGCACAGATAAGACGGCAAAAGAGATCGCCTACGAAACGGGTTACAGCTCACCCCAGCATTTTTCTAATGCATTTAAAAAGCAATTTGGCGTGACTCCCAATCGTGTTAGAATTAATCCCGATACTGCAATTAAGTGATTTGAGAAGGCGCTATATTTGATTTTCTAACTAAAAATATTGTTAAGCTATACCTTTGATTCAGAGGCGATTCGACCTTATTTCTTTTAGTGGAGAAAGTGTCTCAAAAGCGTTAAAAACAAAATGCTGTTTGAGCGCAGCGAGTTTCATTTTGTTTAGCTTTTGAGATACTTTCGGAACGTTAAAAAAGAAATACAGTCTTGATTTTTTGTTTCTTTTTTATCAAGAAAAAAGAAAGGATTATTGCATAACATCATCTAAAATCAAATTTATGACTACATCAATGATTATCAAAGAAGAAGTGCTATTCCAAGCAACACCCGAACAAGTTTGGGATTTATTAATCAATCCAGCATTGACCAAGCAGTATATGTTTGGCTGTGAAGTACTATCAGATTGGAAAGTTGGCAGTCCAGTTTACTGGAAAGGAAAAACAGAAGATGGAACAGCAATCAACTACGTGGAGGGAAAAGTATTA
>JBGCES010000027.1:0-3621 GCA_045106545.1 Saprospiraceae bacterium | reverse complement strand
CTACCCAGATCTTGTGCCCCAACCGAGAGCACACAAGCGGCCAGTAAAAGAGTTAATATATATTTCATTTTTAGTAATTAGTTTATTAGAAATTAGTGATTAGTTATCCGTTGACTAGTTATCAGTTATTAGGAATCTTTAAGATTTCGATTATTCATAACTAATTGCTAATCACTTTCCAACTAAAAGTACCGTAGATTTTCCACGCTTTCACAGTTGGTACAAGGCAATACGTAACTTACGTATAATTCGTAGCTACCCGTTGTTACTTTATTTAAATCAGAAGCCGTAAAATCAACTGCTACGCCAAGTCGTAAACCATTTTTCAAACGATATTGAAATAAAGCGTCAATTGAATCTTCTAAACGATAACTTAGACCTAACATAAAGGTGTCAAAGAATAATAAGTTAGCATTTAAGTCCAAGTCAAAAGGTGCAGCACCATTTACACTTGCTAGCAAATGTGGTTGAAAATCAATATTTGAGCCGATCGGTAAATTCAAACCTGCCATAGCATAGAAAGTACGCTTTGCGCCCTCATCCGTTCCATTTTCATTTAAGTAAAACGTGTTTTTCAACAATAATGGCATGGAAACGCCCGCGTAGAATTTATCCATAGATAAATAAGCACCGAGACCCACATTGGGTGCAAAACGATTTTCAGCTTGCGTTCCAATCAAGTTATCGGTTTCTTGTAATCCTTGCGCGATTTGCCAATCTACACTCGCAAAACCAAGCTGTCCATTGATACCTAATCCTAGATAATTGCGCTCGTTGAAGCGTAGGCGATAAGCATAATTCAATGCAACATTTTGGCGATTGTAGAGACCGATTCTATCGGTATTAATTTCTAATCCAAGTGCATTATTGAAACCTCCGATGGGCGAATGCACATTTACAGAGATATTTTTGGGAGATCCTTCGATACCCGACCACCACTGATTACGGTAAAGTGCCGTAGCAGCGAGGGCATTTTCGCCTCCTGCATAAGCTGGATTATAAGCGAGACGATTAAATCCGAAGTGCGTCCAACCAATATCGTTCTGGCTGAAGGCAACGGTAGCCCCGAGTAAAAGAATGAAAGTGAATATATTTTTCATTGAATATTAGTTTTGAGTTGAATTTACACGCCTGTCAGAAACGAGGCGCGAGCGGAGTTTTGAATTCCTGCTTCTTCTACTCTATTTTTTCGATGATGATTTTAAATGGGAGGTAAAAATTAGGTTTACTAAACTTGGAAGTTTAGTAAACCTAAATACCTTGCCATTAGCGGACAATTGATACGAAACCAGTGTCACATTCTTCGCTATTCACGTCAGGCTGGAATACGTAGAAGTAAGTTCCTGCTGCTACAGGTTCACCTTCATAAGTTCCATCCCAAGTATTTTGATAACTGTTTGTTTCGTAAATCAAGTCACCCCAGCGGTTGTAAATCGTTAAACGATTATTCGTAAAGTCCGTTACTGCACAAGGAATTTCAAAACGATCATTATCGCCATCACCGTTTGGTGTAATGAAATTCGGAATGAAACAGCCTGGGTCAGCTACATTGATAGTAACTGTTGCATCATCACAAACATCTGGACATTCTACATCACAAAGCGTGTAAGTAAAGGTATCCTCTCCGTAGAAATCGCGATTAGGCGTGTAAGTGAACGAACCGTCAGAATTAAGGGTCAACGTTCCGTTATCTACGTTTTTGTTGAGGGTAGTTGTTCCTGATTCGACAACATCGTTAGTGATTACATTCTCAGATAATGTTCCACGGAACGTGCCCGTGAAATTATCATCTACTGCATCCACTACTTTATCTTCACAAGGATCAACATTAGGCACAACTGTAATCGTTACCGTTGCTTGGTCACAAACATCTGGACATTCAATATCACAGATTTCATAGCTAACCGTTGCTGTTCCAGTGAAACCATCAGCAGGTGTGAAGGTTAAATTACCATTTTCATCAATCACGGCTACACCGCCAGTAACTGCACCAGTAGTAATCGTTACTGCTTCAAAATCATCGTTATCTAATACATTAACGCCAGCTAGAACTTCACCTTGATTGATTGTCCCAGCGTCATCAACGGCAACTACCATTTTATCTTCACATGGATCCATCACTTCTTCTACCGTGATAGTTACGGTTGCTTCATCACATACTTCCGTACATACCGCATCACAAATACGATAAGTAAAGGAATCCGTTCCGAAGAAGCCTTCGTTTGGCGTATATTCAAATGTACCATCTTCATTAAGCGTTACCGTTCCATTCATTGGCTCATCCAGCAAAGTAACCGTGCTCGCATCGCGATCATCGTTGTCCGTTACGTCACCGCTAACTGGTGTGTCTTCCATCGTTGTGAATGCATCGTCGTTCGCAGTTATTTCAGCTACCACGATAGAAACGCTACCCGCTTCTGACATACATCCATTGACTTCTGAAGTCAATACAACTAATGCCGTACCTGCAACATCTAGGGTAATATTTCCTAAAGTTACACTCGCCATACCATTTTCATCCAATATGCCTGTTAGTTCATTACCATCAGGTAAAGTAATAACGTAGCCGATATTGCCTTCGTTAAATCCACCGCCAGTGATAGTTAGTGTAGCTTCATCGCCAGGGCATAGTTTCTCATCTGGTACAATGGTAAAGGCAGCAACGGTAGGTGTTGTTTCTTCATTACATTCTACCATCATTACGTCAACAATTACTTGCGCCATATCACATACTTCCGTACAAGTCACATCACATAATTGATACGTCAACGTATCCATACCGACGAAATCTTCATTCGGCACGTAGGTCAGATCACCATTATCATCAATGGTAGCGGTACCATTATCGAAGTCATCTAAAATGGTAATTGTACCCATTGATGGATTATCGTTACTCAAGATATTCACACCCGTGAGAGTTGTGTTCATATCAGTAGTGTAGCTATCATCCGCTGCCTCAACGATTGGGACAATCAAAGTAAAGCTTGCTGGTTCAGATTCACATCCGTTTTCAGCAGTTAAGATAATCGAACCAGAACCCGCTAAATCCGCAGGGATTTGAATATTTTCAATGGTCGCACTACCACCTGTTCCAGTGGGTACAATGAAATCTCGCATTTCACCATTTGGTAAAGTCAAAGTAGCTGTAATCGTTCCTTCTGAGAAACCAGTATTTGTAACTGTAAAAGTCACATTATCGCCTGGACAAAGGATATTATCAGGAGTAATGGTTAGTTCACCAATTGCAGGAGAAGTTTCCTCTGTACACTCTTCAACGGTTACAGTAACGGTGGCTTGATCACATGACTCCGTACATTCGACATCACAAATTTCGTAAGTCAACATATCCATGCCTACGAAACCATCATTTGGCGTGTAAGTCAAATTACCATCTGCGTCAATCGAACCAGTCCCATTTTCAAAATCAGAAATGATAGTAAATGTTCCACCGTTGTTGGTGTCGTTATCAAAAACGTTCTCTCCCGTTAAGGTTTCACCTATGCTGATGGTATAACTATCATCGTTAGCTACTGCCGTTTCGATTACATTGAAAGTGACTGTAACCGTGTCCGCACATTCTCCTGCCGTAGCAATAAAAGTAGCTGTTCCTGTAGAAGTTAC
>JBGCES010000269.1:0-1423 GCA_045106545.1 Saprospiraceae bacterium | reverse complement strand
CCTACCCTTATGGAGAACAACTGACCGACGTGTCCGAAGGACGTTCGCCCGCCGGTATGGGTGCTTTTGCCTTTTACTTTGAACCGACACCGGGCGCACCCAACGGCATTCCGAATAATGGACCAGCCGCAGCGGTTGAAGCTTCGCAAGTGGCGGGCTTGTACGCCAGCGGACTAACGGTAGCATTAAATACAACCACGCCCAATGCAACGATTTACTACACAACGGACGGCACTATTCCTACCGAAAGTAGTAGTGTTTACAGCGTTCCGTTAACGTTTACAACGACCACAAATCTACGTGCAGTTGCGACTGCGCCTGCTTTTTCGGCGAGTGAGCCGAGTACGTTTTCCTACCTGATTGACGTATCGCATACCTTTCCGATTATTTCCTTTACCAGTGATCCCGATGATTTTTTCGGTCAAGAAAATGGCTTATTCCCCAATTTTACGCGGGATATTGAGACGCCAATTCACGTCGAAATGTTTGAACCCAACGGCAATTTGGCATTTAGTCAGGTGATGGAAGTGGAAATTCAAGGAACGGGAAGTGCCGTTTTGCCACAGAAATCGCTGGCTATGAAAGCTAAAGGTAGCTTAGGTAGCAGTACAATTGATTATCCCGTTTTTCCGAGTCGCGGCTTTACGCAATATCGTAGTTTAGTCGTGCGTAATTCGGGGCAGGATTATAATTTAACTCATTTTCGGGATGCGATGGCGAGTAGTTTGGTGGATGATTTGTCGGATGTGGAGGGTATGATTAAAATGCCAAATTTGACGCTACAAGCTTATCGACCAGGCATTGTCTATATCAATGGCGCGTATTGGGGCATGCAAAATTTGCGCGAACGCATGGATAAACGCTACCTGAAAGTGCATTTTGATTTGGATGATGACGAAATAGATTTTCTGGATGAACAAAATGACGTTCGCGATGGAGATACCGAGGCGTGGGATAATTTGCAGCAGTTCTTATTAAACAATAGTCTAAGTAACGCAGCTAATTTCAATACGGTTGCCGATCAGGTCGATTTAGATGCTTATCGCGATTACCTTATTTTTAATGTTTTCGTTGATAATGCGGATTGGCCTGCCAATAATAATCGCCGTTGGCGCGAACGCGTACCCGATGGCAAATGGCGTTGGATGGTGAAAGATTTAGATTTTTCCTTCGGTCTGTTTGTTGCACCGGGCAGTTTTAATACGAATGATTTTACACAAAATTCGCTTCGTCGCTTATTGACGATCAGCCAATCATGGCCCAATGTAGAATGGTCAACGCGTCTCTTCCGTCGCTTGACCGAAAACGATCAATGGCGAGCTGACTTTCTTAATCGCATGGCGGATCAGTTGAATATCTTTTACAACTCGGAGCGCGTCGTTAATCGCATTGATGAATTCCGTACGCGCTATTTCCCTGAACG
>JBGCES010000268.1:0-7370 GCA_045106545.1 Saprospiraceae bacterium | reverse complement strand
ACCGTAGCAGGAATATCTGCAACAACATTATTAAGCTTGATTAGTGGGGTGTTACCGATAGTTTGAAGTACGTTATCGTAAGTCATATGGCTTGGTCAGATTAAAATGTGTAGAACAGGTGGCACCAAGAAGTTCAGTTAGATAAGATTATTTCAACTGGTCATTACTAATTAGGCGTGTACAAAGTTTTGAAAATGAATCAATTTTTGACGCAGATAGACACAGATTTTTATGATTTAAGTAGGTCTAATGTCGCTCACGACCTACTTAAATCATATAAATCATATAAAATCAGCGTCAAATAGAAACTTTGTACAGTCTTGATTGCTAATTGGCACAGCGCAAAAATACAAAATCTAAATTACAATAAATGTTCACTTATTCATTTAACACCTTCCTAACTGATCGCAGGTGATCATAATACGTTACTACTTTTAGATAGGAAGTAACTGGCGTACCCGTTTAAATGGTCGAACCACTTGAGCGATACTAATCGAGCGCGCTCGACTAAACAAATCAGTTTTAGATTCTGGTTGTTGATCTAATATTTCCAGATCATAATAGGTATTGAGAAATTGAGTGAGCGATAATTGCAGCTGCTCGTCCTTTTTTAAGTGCAACGTGAGTAGATCGGTCGCAGCAATGCGCAGATAATGAAGAGAAGGATAACGTTCGAACTGAGTAATCAGTTTTTGGTCGCTATCATCAAAGGTTGTTTTAAGGAGATCCCAGATAACTTGCCGATTATTGGCAGCCGTACATTTTACGGACAGTAATATCGGATGAATAAAATGGATAACTTTGGCAGCAGTGATATTGCAATCCATAAGAGGTTGTTCAGTTTGTTTTTGTTTTTTTCTTTCTTTAGATTTTACAGCAAAAACCGTGTCATACATTTGATTTACAACCTATGTTAAACGAATATAATTTATATATATTTTATATATAAAATTACAAAGTATTCAATGCCGCGACATGCTCACCAAATTTAGGTAAAATAACATCCTTTTCAGACAAAATAGCCTGCTCCAAATCAATTTCCCAATCAATATTTAAAGTCGGATCATTATATACTAGTCCTCCTTCCGCAGCTTTATGATAAAAATTATCACACTTGTAAAAGAACTCTGCGGTTTCACTCAGCACGACATATCCGTGTGCAAAACCGCGTGGAACGAAAAACTGTCGCTTATTTTCTCCGCTCAACCGAATCGTTTTATGCTGACCGTATGTAGGCGAATCAGGGCGCAGATCCACAGCAACATCTAGCACCTCCCCTTCTAAAACGCGCACTAACTTCGCCTGTGCATGCTCTCCTGTTTGATAGTGCAATCCGCGCAACACACCGAAGCCAGAACGCGCTTGATTATCTTGTACGAAATTGCAATCAATCCCCGCTTCCGCAAAAGCTTTTTGATTAAAACTTTCGTAAAAATAGCCTCGGTGATCCCCCCATACTTTGGGTTCAAAAATTAAAAGTCCTGAAATTTCTGTTTCGATGAACATAGGTTGAAAGTTAGTAGTTCGTAGTTCGTAGTTTTGAGTTGGTAGTCAAATCGTTACAAATATCTGATTATCAGTATATTTACTACAGTTTATAGATTGATAATTGGAGGATTTTTATAATGCTGCAAGGTAGCTATTTCGTTATAAATTTAATGGTATTCACGACCATTTTTCACGAGTTAATTGCATGACTAAACAGTCATCATTTTCAAACATTCGCCTTTCCACTTCGTCAAATCCGAGTCTTTGATAAAAGCGTATCGCACGCTGGTTAGAAAAAAGTGGATCTATCATTATTGCTGTCACCTCACTAGCATCAAAACTACGTTCAATTGCCAATTGCATCATTATTGTTCCATAACCTTTGCCTAAATCTGCCGCCTCTCCAATCCAAATATCAATGGCTCGTAAATTAGGTGCAACTTCCCCCCAATAATGTGTTTCTTCCGCAGCTGGATCAATAATTTGAACCGTTCCTAATGGACGACCTAGTAATTCTGCAATCAATTGTTCCCGCCACTCAGGTTCATATTTCAACTCCTCTGACCAGTTCCAAATATCATCGTCTCCCGATGCATCTTTGACATGCTGCTGCTGATCCCAATATTCCAAAATAGCTAAATCTTCAATCGTAGCTTCACGTAAAGTAATCTGATGTAAATTATTTTTCATAGAAACATAAATACGTTCGATCAATCTGACTCCTGACTCCTGACGCTTAAATTATCCCTTCAAATCATAAATAATATCAGCTCGTTCACGCACTCGATCCAGTATTTTCATCAAATTTATACTATCCGTCAACGACCATAATTGACTCTCGGTCATATCTGCTGCTAGACACCGTTGTACCTCTTCTATTTCGTAAGTATAACCTTTGCCAATAAAATCAAATTCATATTTTTCTACTTCTCCTTCGTATGGATGTACACTCAAACTATCTGCCTCGTGCCAACGTGAATGAATATGAATCGTACCGAGCGCACCATAAATAAATGCCTCGCAATTCGTAGTATGACGAAAAGTGCAATGCAGATGCCCCTGATTGCCATTTTCGTAAGAAAACAACATGCCCATTTCCTCATCTACGCCAGTTTCACCTTTATGGACACTGGTCTGAATTTGTGTTGGATTTCCTAAAATTAGATAGGCTAAAAAAACAGGATAGATACCAATATCCAATAACGCCCCACCTCCCAATTTTGGATTATACAAACGGCTATTGGGGTCAAATTTGGCTTTAAAGCCAAAATCTGCTTTAACCGATTGTATTTCCCCGATCTGTCCTAATTCAATGATTTCCAATGCTTTGCAAATCGTTGGATTAAACCGCGACCACAGCGCTTCCATCAAAAAGGTATCGTAAGCTTTGGAAGCAATTACCATTTCGCGCACTTGCGCAAGATTCATCGCGAACGGTTTTTCACAAAGTACTGCTACTTGTCGCGCCAATGCGGAAAGCGTATTTTCATTATGAAAAGTATGTGGCGTAGCAATGTAAACTGCATCTAAATCAGGCAACTCAAACAGTTCTTCATAACTGCCACAAGCATATTCAGCTCCATATTCTTGCGCAAATTCCTGTGCTTTTTCCAATCGCCGCGATGCGACCGCAAAAAGCTGTGCATTTGGCACCAACGCCAAATCTTTTGCAAAATGATGGGCAATTTTACCCGTTGCCACAATACCCCAGTTGAATGTTTTCGCCATAGCTAATCAAATATTTGAGTTTTGGTTTTGGGATTCAAGTTTTGAGTTGAGCGACCGTCAATCCTCCATCTTATACCGTCCACCGTCAGAATACGTTCAAATTAACAAATTTTTCACCAAACTTCTAAACATTATCCGCAACGCATTATTTAAAGCTGTATGGATCCAAATACTTCTGATTTTTACGAAAAAGCATACAATCCTTTCTTACAAGCGGGAATCATCCTTGCTGGCATGATCACCGTAGTAATTTTATCCAAATTAGTAAATTCGACAGGATTATTAGATGTGGGACCTAAATTCGCGTGGATGTCGGCAGCTTCTTTTATGCTATTTTTTGCCGTTTTTAATAGCGTTTTCTCTCTTTCTTCTAAAAATTTGAATCGTTATTGGGGTCGTTCCATTATGGCATTTATGGGCTTGGCGGCAGTCATGGCAGGTGCAGCTTATCTTTTCTCAGGCATGACCATTGACGAAGCAGGTTCTTACCGTTGGATTTTCTTTGTCGTGACTTTTGGATATTTAGTCTTTCTATCCATTATGGGAGCGATGAAAAATATAGTAGAATTTGCGCAGAAGGAGGAATGGAATCATCCGCGGATTCGACGAAAGAATAATAAGCGAAAATAAGGCAATGTCTATTTTGCTAAAAATTCTTATCTTGCAAGTAAACTATCGACTAATATTTTTTATGAAAGCAACTATTTATAATATTGTAAAAGCCTTCAATCTTTTAAATTTGGATGAAAAGATTGCTGTATTACAGTTACTAGTTCAAAAAATATCAATTCCAATTCGTTCAGCTGACGAATCGTCTATTTCTTATGACTTAATGAGTATTGCAGGAACCGGAAAAGGAATATATGGTGATGTAGAGCAATACATCGCCTCTGAAAGAGACTGGAATTAATGAGAGTATTCAAAGGCAAAACCATATTTTTAGATACTGCACCATTAATTTACTTAATTGAAGGTGTTTCTCCTTGGTTTGAAACCATTAGACCATTCTTTGAGGCAAGCAGTCGAGGTGAGTTTATTACTATTACCTCTGCTTTGACTTTACAAGAAGTGTTAGTTGGTCCATATAAAAAACAACAAACTGAATTAGCTATTCGCTATAAAAATGTCCTTACTAAAGCACAAAATTTAACTATTTTACCAATAGACGAACAAGTTGCTGAACAGGCAGCGATAATACGTGCAAAATATAACATAAAAACACCAGATTCGTTACAGCTTGCAACTGCCATAGTTCATCAATCAGACTACTTCCTAACCAATGATGAACAACTAAAAAGAGTAACGAAAACACGCGTTATCACTTTAACCGATTTAACATCTATGATTACTAATAAATAGACTTCCAATTTCTACTGCATGTAATCAGCAATTTTCCCTATCTTGCATCTCCTAATTTAATTATTTCCAATTGCGAGTTAAGTCGAAGATTTGTCCTGCTTTGCAACTACAAACGACCAACTTAATTACTACCAACTCTTTACTCGTTACCTAAATGAGTTTATTCGATCTAATTTTTGGTAAATCCGTTACTGCGCAGCCACAGCCCAATATTCGCTTTGGTCGCTATTCTGATTCGTATAAAAGTCGGGAAAAGTACGACCTATGGGAAAATGCGCTTGAAAAGTTTGACGACGAAGATTACCTTGCTGCTTACCGTGATTTTTTTAACTATTTAAAAGACGAAAACGAAGAAAATATCAAGTGGTGGGAAGAAAAGGGGAAGTTATATTTTGAACTGTATCAGGGCTCAAAAAAAATTACGGGCTGGGCGGATGATTTAAAAATCAAAGCAGAAGCGAAAGTTGCAAAAACCGATCAACTCAACGTCGGATTCCTACGCCGTCTGATGGAACAAAATTTCAATCTAAAATACGGTCGTTTCGCACTTGATGAAGATAAGAATATCACCGTCGTTTTTAATAGTTCTACTATTGATGGCTCACCTTATAAACTCTACTACGCACTAAAAGAAATTGCGACCAAGGCGGATAAACAAGACGACCTATTACTCGATGAGTTTGAAACCTTGCAAGCCGTTGATACCTCACATCTTCGCGAGTTGCATCCAGACGAGAAGTCCGTTAAATATGCTTTTATCAACAAGCAAATCAAGGATGCGTTTAAAGAAATAGATCACGGTAAACTTGCCTTTGAGCAATATCCTGGTGCCGTTGCGTATCTCTTACTCAATCTAACTTATAAGCTCGATTTCCTAACCAATCCAGAAGGATATATGATGGAGGCATTGGAGCGCATTCACCGCCTCTATTTTGCCAAAGACAATAAATCGACTTCTCAGAAAAACGTCATTCTAGAACGTGAATTTCAACTTCTACTCGAACGTCCGCAAGAAGAATATTTCAAAGAAATGTATCGCGGCACTTCCACTTTTGGCATCACTGCGCCCGTCAATCACGATAAAGTAGTCAGTTTTATTGACGGTGAATTGCATAATATGGATTGGTATAACGAAAACGGTTACAACGCCGTTGCATGCGCTATTCCAGGTTATATCATCGGTTTTTGTCTGTTTAACTACGCTGTACCACGGCCAATTTGGGATTTGTTCTTACTATATTTTCAAATTATTGAAAATGAATACTTCACCAATTTAGGCTACTCGTTTAATTACCTCGACCAACAGAATAATTCATTTGATCGCAAAGCGATAAAACGTGCCTTGGGAGATTTAGAAGATAAACATGAAGACGTTTATCCGCGTTTTAAACTTAGTGTAAATACGCTTAACTTTAGTAGCTGTGCTAATTTTGCTAAATCGTATTTGTTGATGATTCGTGAGTAAAAAAAAAAAAAAAAATAACAT
This sequence comes from Saprospiraceae bacterium, assembly GCA_045106545.1. Lineage (GTDB taxonomy): Bacteria > Bacteroidota > Bacteroidia > Chitinophagales > Saprospiraceae > JBGCES01. Next base: position 1,309 of record JBGCES010000268.1, on the reverse strand, counting down.
CCTAAAACGTCCCCTGCCTTACTGGCAGTGTACGTATTAAAACATATTAAGTAGATAGACGTTAGATTTTAGACATTAGAAGTTAGATAATATTCTGATTATTAGATATCTAACGTCCAATGTCTAACGTCTTAAATCTGTCAACCTACTTAAGTAATAAGACAAAAATAAACGTACTTCACTAAAACCTACATCACTTTTACAAAAGATTGACAATCAGAGATTTAGGCAGTCTGTCTTCTGTCAGATTTATCGATCTTTTCTCTGTCTTCTTACTTACTCTATTCTAAACAACCAACCAAATACCATCAATGTCGGAAAGACATTGGCGGTAAGCATATCTAATTTCCAATATCTTTCTACCATGCCCGATAAACATCCGTTCCCACCCATAGCTCCACTTTCAGAAATCAACGACAAGCTAAAAATTTCCAAAATCAAAAAGAACTCCGTTGGTACGCCTGCCATTGTCAGCGTAATGAAGGAAGTGAAGGATAATATGTATCCCAATCAGGCGGTCAAAACGATGTTTAAGATTAATCAAAAAGGTGGTTTTGATTGCCCGGGTTGCGCGTGGCCCGACCCCGATGATGATCGTTCGCAGTTAGGCGAGTATTGTGAAAATGGCATCAAAGCTATTGCCGAGGAAGCGACTAAACGCCGTTTGACCCGCGATTTTTTTGCTAAACATAGCATTGCAGAATTGAGCAGTTGGTCGGAATTTAAAATAGGTAAAAGTGGACGTTTGACCGAGCCAATGGTACTGCGTGAAGGCGGCACACATTACGAACCGATTGATTGGAGCGAAGCTTTTCAAATTATCGCAGAAGAATTAAACGGCTTAGATTCGCCCAACGAAGCCGCGTTTTACACGTCAGGTAGAACGAGCAACGAAGCCGCGTTTTTATACCAAATCTTCGCGCGTGAATTTGGTACAAATAATTTGCCCGACTGCTCCAATATGTGCCACGAACCCACAGGCGCAGGACTTTCAGAAACAACAGGTATCGGCAAAGGCTCCGTAAAACTCACCGATTTACATAATGCCGAAGTGATTATGATCATCGGGCAAAATCCAGGAACGAATCACCCGCGCATGCTCAATGCCCTAGAAAAATGCAAAGACAACGGCGGCAAAATCATCAGCGTCAATCCACTGCCCGAAACAGCATTAATGAAATATACTAATCCGCAAAATCCCGTGCGGATGTTGACTAAAGGCGTAAAGATTAGCGACTTGTTCTTACAAGTACGCATCAATGCGGATGCGGCTTTGCTAAAAGCTTTATTGTTGATGATGTGGCAAGCA
>JBGCES010000267.1:0-9291 GCA_045106545.1 Saprospiraceae bacterium | reverse complement strand
ATCATATTCTGCGGTCAGTACGCGTAATCCGCGCATATCGCCAATCATATCCATAACGGCTGCGGCTTCATCATCTTCCATATCTAAATTGATATCTAGGTCACCAATCAGTTCAAACATGCGCGGACTGATATAAATAGTGGTGAATCTATGGTCATCGACGTATTTATCAAAGTAACGTGAAATCGCGTCTTCTTGCGCGCTCAGGTTAAAACTAAAGGCAAATAATGCGATAAAAAAGATGCTTAAATATTTCATGATAATTTTAGTTTTAGAATGGAGGACAAACATGCTTGTCTGTCACTCGTGCTTTTATAAATAGAAAATAGCAGATCGAATAATAATTAATGAACGTTATACGACAGACAGGAATGTCTGTCCTCCAGACTAGCGTTTACCCAATTTTTCGGATAGTAACTTCAATGCAGCTTTGGTTTCTTCCAACGCTTTTTCAGGATCTTCCACTTCGTATATTTCCCAATTGATGGCTTGCGGTTGTTGCGTCATGGTTTGAGTTGAATCCTGTGGAAACGTCCACCAAATCCCTAAACCAATGACTAGCATTGCCGCAATTTTTAACCAGAATATACGCGTTTTTCTTATCGGAATAATTCGACTAACTTTCTGATTATCAAATTGTTCCATGAAGCTAAAATCGAATTCGGGGGTAGCTACTTCCCGCTCTGATTGTTGCCACTGAAACAAAGATTGATACTGCTGTAAATGGGCTGGAATATCCGACCGCTGGAAATACTCGCGTATCTGGCGTTCTTCTTTAACGGAAGTTTCGCCTGCGAAATATTGTTCAATTAATTGTTCGATATGCATGATAAATGTTGTTTGAAAGTTGTTTGAAGATGGTTTGGAAGTTGTTCGGAGGTGGTTGAGTGAACAACATCTAACTACTTCTATCAAGTAACTTTCGCATTTTACTTCTTGCTCTAAATAAATTCACCTTGACTTGACTTAGCGAAATTTCTAACGTTTCCGCAATTTCCTGATACGCCATTTCTTCGATGTCTCGCAAGTGCATACATAGGCGTTGTTGTTCAGGAAGCTGCTGCATCAATTGTTTGATGCGTGTCATGGTGTCCTGTGATTCGGCAACTTGATAAGGCGATGCTTGTGGACTTGCCAAGTGAAATACGCCACTGATATCTTCTGTCCGACGATGTTTTGAGCGCGTTTTATCAATCGCTAAATTGCGCGTCAACCGCATACTCCACGCTTCCACATTATTCACTTTAGACAATTCTTGCCGTTGTTGCCACAACTTAATGAATACTTCCTGTACCACATCTTTCGCTTCTACGCGACTATTGGTTAGGCGTAAAGCCAAGCGATAAAGCTTGTCTTGAAAAGGTGTAATAATATGTTGGAAGTGTTCTTTCGTCATGTCAATAGGGAGACGAAACGGTAATTCGAAAAGTTACAGGTGGGACTGAAAAAATATGAGTTAATTTGATAAAATATTATAAGTTATTGATAGTCAGGTGAATGTGAGTTGTAATTTGATGTATAATTATCTGACTTTAGGAACACAGCTTACGCAAAGTTGACGATATTCAATTACAAGTAGTTCACTACGAACGAATTGCCACAATTTGACAAGGAGACAATTGGTCAATCTGACTACTCCGCCGATTCTTCCTCAAAAAGCTGCACTGCCTTGGTAATTCTAAATGCCGTTTCGCGTACTTCACTAGATTGATTTTCTAAATCGGAATAAAACGCTTTGATTTTTTCATTAAAGCCTAATTCTACTTCTTCCCGACTAACTGCGGTGGCAGTGATATTTAATATCTTATTACTAATGGTGTATTTTTCATCTTGATAATTGACCTCACAGACTAACTTTTCATGAAATTCGATTTTGAAATCGTCCATTTCGATCTCGCTGGGTGCGTAAGGATAAGTATCGTATTGTAATTCTTCGATATGGTAAATTTTATTGATATGGCGCGAGCTAAATTTAATTTCATCACCCAGTTGATTGATGTCCACGTAGGCGAGTACCGTTTTGTGGCGTGGTTCAATTTCTTCTTTGGGTAGAGTAGGGAGGTAAAAATCAAGTAGCGACTTGTTTTCGGGTTTTACAATGGTACGAACTGTTTTCTTGCCTGCATTTTGCACATTGAGTTTGTAATCTGGCTGTAGGGCTTGAAAAAGTGGTCGGAAAATACGAGCGCGTTCCTGTGGTTCGTAACGAGCGGCAATCCATTCGCGATATTTGGTGGAGCGGAGATCGCCAGTAAGTAGTTTTTTGAAATGTTTAAAAGTAGTACGTTTGATCTCCATGGAAGTATCGGAGAAGATGAGTTGATTTTTTTGTAAAATATTTGGAGCTAAGGCTAAGGTAAAACGTTGATAATCAGCATCTACTGTTAATAATTCTAAATCGCGCTGAAAGAGCTGAATCAGAAATGGGTTGTCTTTTCCTGCTCGACTGAACGTTTCATTTTTTAATAATTCGATAGCGACAAATCGTTGATAGACCTGCTCAATTTTGGTCAGCACTTGCGTAATTTGTTGCAACTTAACTGCATGTCCTGGTGAGTTAGCAGGAGCAATTTGGATACGAAAAGCAATTTTATTAAGAGCAGCGAGTAGGTCATTCTTTGGCATGGAAAATAAGTTTTAGCGGGCAAATATAGGGATTGCTACCGAAAAAGCCGTGCCGAGATGATGATCCCAGCACGGCTTTTTTAACCAAAAAATGTTAAATCTTACTTTGGGTCGTTCCCACCTTGTAAGAAATCTTGATATTCTTTCAGTTCTGCCCATTTTTGTTGAGCTGCAAATTCTGCTTGTTTTGGCCAAGTATCAGGTTTTGCTAGTTGATAACGAGAACCCGCATTGGCAAGAATTTCTTTCAATTTTTCTATGGAAGTTCCTGCTAAGTCACTCCAATTTTGGATACCATCTGCTTTTAATAATCCTTCGATCTTAGGGCCGATGCCCTCAACTATTTTAAGATCATCGGGCTTATTAGTAAAGCCTAAAATCTTCGAAGCTAGCTTTTCAATTTTTGCTGGATTATCAAAATCGCCTTTCGTTTCACGCCCAGTGTCAAGGAATCGTTGGTATTCATATAACTCAGACCACTGTCCATTAGCTGCTAACTTAGCCTGTTCTGGCCAAGTTTTAGGATTGTGAATGCGGTAGCGCGAACCTGCTTCATTTAAAATGTTTTGCAGACCATCAACGGGGCAATTAGCTAAAGCAGACCAGGAATTGACAGCATTGTCTTTGAGTAATTGCTCAATTTTAGGTCCAATTCCTTCCACAATTTTTAAATTATCTTCCGCAAAAAGACCTACGTAATTTACACCATTGACCAAGACTTTTTCTTCTTCCGCAGCAAAACCAGAAACGGCTTCTCCTGCCATAAATCCAAGTGCAACTTCACTTGGTTCATCTGGCTCGGCAACAATTTGAATATTACTTAAATCATCTTCTAATTTTGTCACTTTACCGCTTAAAATAGCTTTGTCCGCCTCACAACTGCGCAACTTATTTTCCAGACGAGTTTCGCCTTCGTGCAATTCACTAAGTTGATAGCGCAAACTTGCCATATCTTTTTCAATATCAATTGACTTCGCCCGCAGTGCCGCATTTTCTTGCTCCAACTCTTCTACCATTTCTTGGTACTTCCGATATAACCACCAACCAAGCAATAAACCCAAACCGAATGCACCTAGCAGGGTAAATAGGTATTTAAAAATACACCACCAGCAGGAAGGAGTAGCAGCTAAAAGTATGAGATTGCTATGCATGATATTTATTATTGAGATTAATCCAATATTTTTACTTCAGTACGTCGATTTTCATGGCGACCTTCTTCCGTATTATTACTAGCTACTGGAGCGTTTTCTCCTTGAGATAGCGTAATGATTTGGTTGCGATTTACACCTTTCTTACGTAAAACATCGCGGATCATTTTCGCACGGCGTAGTGCTAGTTTCTCGTTTGCTTCTGCTCCGCCTACGTTATCGGTATGTCCGGTCAGTTCTACTTTTTGCCCCGATGTTTTGAGTTGTTCCGCGAGTTGAGCGAGGTATTCATCTACGACGGGATCAAAATCTTTTTTGACAGAATTGAATGGAAAACGAATGACTACGCGATCGTCCAGTCTTTCTAACGTACGTGAACCTTTCCGCCAACTGATAGCTGCACTCAGAAAATCATTGGTTCTCACCTCATCCGTTTCGCCAATTTCGCGGGAAGTAAGAACGATTTGGTCGGAGGGAACATCCGCTAAGAATAGTTCTTTTACAGCATTTGCTCGCGCTAGTCCAAGATTTTCAAAATCGGTATTATTCTCTTCCTCCGCGTAGTATAAACCGATAATTTCTAACTGTTCGCCTGCTTGTCGTTTTGCTAAAATATCAGCATAATAAGCGGCAAAACCAGCACCTTTCAGCGCAGTTCCATTCGTCCAGTTAGAATAGAGTGGAATACTTTTTTTACAAATAAACTCCGCTCCTTCGAATAATTGCTTTTGTGGATTTTTGTTGGCATCCGCTGGCATATTTGCTGCTCGCCCGTTTAAGACAATTTGCTCAGCAGCTAATTCTGGCGCGAGTAGTGTTTTTAGTGCGGCAGCACGAGCAAGACCCAAATTAGCAAATTCACTGTCGTTCTTTTCTTCGGTGAAATAGTATCCAGTGATTTCTAAAACTTCCCCATCTGCACATTGACTAGTCAGCTTTGTTTTCAAATCGGCAAATTGAGCATTCGTAATGCCTGCTGCTTTATTCCATTCAAAGAGTAAAGGCGCCCGATTTTCGATCTGATTACATTGATAGCAAGGTGAATAAATCCAATGACTAAAAAGTAGCCAAAGCAAGAGAAGTAGGCTGACGAGCAGCACTTTGAGCGGTGCACTCATAGGTGTTTGTTTTTTGAAAAAAAGACTTGTTGATAGTCCCCAAAAAGTAGAAACTATCGCATAACTATTTTGTGTTAGGATAATGCCTTTAAAAATTTAGACAAATCCAATAAAAAATTAAATGTACAAAAAATATAGATAAAAAACTGATTATGAACTATTTGAGTGAAAAAGTTGAATTTGACGGTATTGAAATAAGTGGACTAAAGTACTTGGTTCACTATAAAAGGTGGCAGCTACAAACTACCAACTAATTGACTGTCAACTTTTCTAATCGGCCTTATTGGACTCAATTCCTCCTTTCAGATATTGCTGATATTCTTTTAATTTATCCCAACGTTGCTCCGCTGCAAACACCGCTTGTTGTGGCCAAGTACTCGGATCGTGGGCTTTATAGCGAGAGCCAGCTTGGTGCAAAATTTGTTTCAAATCTTCCACTGTACTATTGGCTAATTGCTTCCACGTACGGATTTCTGCTTGGTACAAGATAGCTTCAATACGCGGCCCAATACCTTCGATAATTTTTAGGTCATTATCGGCAAAATTGCGACCCATGATTTTTGCACGTTCGTTGGGTTGCTTCGCTACTTTGCCATTACTATGCTGCTTTAATTGCTGTTTAAGTTGTTCTCGTTCTGTTTTTAGTTCCTCTATTTGAACTTCCATTTCGCTTAAACTCGCTTGCAGACTAGTGTTGATTTTTAAAGTTGTTTCGTTGGCTTTATCCAGTTTTGTAAAGCTATTTTTTAAAGATTCATATTGCGCTACATCCTGTGATAGCGATTGTTTATTTTCTTCTTGATTGCGCAATTCACCACTCAAATCGTGGTAGCGAGTATTCAAAGACTTATATTCATTGCGCAAACGTAGATTGGCTTCTTCCAATGCTTTATATTCTCCTTTTAGCCCCGCATATTGTTTAGCAACTTGCTGATTCTTTGTTTTTAAACTCGCTAAATTCTCTTTCGTATTCTGATACTCGGCTTTTAAATTATTATGCGAACGCATCAATTCTTCGTGTTCTCCTTTTAGACCAGCATATTTTTTACCCAAGTCTTCCATTTCACTCCGCATACCTGCATAAGCACCGTTCAAACTATCATATTCTTCTTTCAAATTATCATACATGCTGCCAATTTGGTCATGCTCACCGCGGAGGCTACCCAAGTTTTTACCCATTTTGGCGAGATTATCTTCGAGGCGATTGTAATCTTCTTCTAGTTGGTTGTAACGCGAGTTTAACGCATGATTTGATTTTTGTAAATCTACGTTTTCCGCTTTGGCAGTCGTTAATTCATCCGAAACCTGTTGGTAGTTTTGCGTTGCTGCGGCTTGTTGTTCTTGATATTGCGCAAGTTGTTGTTGCAGGCTTTCATGTTCTTGTACTAAGCGTAATTGATCGGAGTTTAGTTGTTCGCCCGATACTTTAGTAGATTCTAACTCCGTCAATATCCGTCCGTGCATTTTTTGCAAATCGGTCAAATCTTTATTCGTCGTTTCATACAATTCTTGCAGATTCAAACGATCTTGTTTTTCCGTTTCATAAGCATCCTGGACGCGTTTTAAATTGCGACGGAACATATCTTGTTCCTTATCGATTTCTGACCACTGAGTTTTTAGTGCATCGTATTCTTGCTGCAAGTTCTCTTTAGCCGTAGTGAGTCGCTCGCGTTCTGCTTTTTCAGTTTCTAAAAGGGTACGGAAGCGCTCGCTTTCTAAGCTTTTGGTACCAAAATTAGCTCTTAGCCCCGAATGTTCTTTATCTAGTTCTTCATATTTAAAACTAAGAATCGTATGCTCCTTCTCAATTGACTTGTGTTGTCCTTTCATCATCGCAAAATCTTGCAATAGATTTTCCAGACGATTATCATTGCTTTTCTTCTCAGCGTTGATTTCGCGCATTTTTTCGCGGTAACGCGCCCAAACGAGATAGCCTAGCAACAAACCCAGTAGGAATGCGACCAGCAGCATGAAAATTATCTCGAAAGTGTGAGTCATCGCATCTGCTCCGACCATCGGGGACTGTTCGTACATAGTATATCCTGTTGTTATTTCAGGAGTCAGGAGTCAGATTTCAGGAGTCAGATTTTGTAAGCTGACTCCTGAAATATGACTCCTGACGCCTACTTTATTATTTTAATTTCTGTACGGCGATTACGCGCCATACCTTCTTCTGTCTCGTTCGTAGCAATCGGTTCGGTTTCGCCTTTGGAGAAAGTTTGAATTTGCGAACGGGGAACGCCTTTGTTGCGTAAATAATTACGCACTGACTTAGCACGGCGCAGACCGATATTATAATTTGCCTTGGCTTCGCCAATGTTATCCGTGTGACCTGTTATTCTTACTGTTTCGCCACGTAAAACCAAGCTATCGGCTAGTTGATTTAAATAATTTTCAATCTCCAGATCCATTTCTCCCTCAGAAGCGTTAAAACCAAAGTAGATGCGTACACCGTCTTTCATTTTGACGACTGGGGCAGCAGATTTATTTACATCTTCGGGAGGAGCGAGGTACTCAATTTTCATAGCGGAGAAAGGATGATTTTTGATACCATCCGCTAAGCGAATTGATTTTTGTCGAAGTTGGATGCGGTTGGCGGGAAGTTGTTCGGCAAATAATCTTTTTAAAGCCCGTGCGCGTTCAGCACCATAAGTAATGGAATCGGTCGGACTATTTTCTGTATGGTAATAAAGGGCGGTAATTTGTAAAATATCTTCTTCGCCTAATTCTCGAATAATCGAATCGCGGTATTGGGCGTAATTGGTTCCGAGTAGCGGTTCGGCAGATTGCCAACGAAAAGCAATTGGTAAATTGGTAGAAGTAGTGGGTTCAGTTGGAGAAATAGTAACTGTTTTGGTGGGCGTAGATTGTCCAATAGCAGACGCACAGGCTTGTTTGATGCCGCAGACGTACCACTGCTGACAAACGAAGCACCAAACCGCAAATACGGAAAGTACAAGTAGTGTTTTCCCCATGTTAGTATGTTACAGAATGTATAATATTCTGACTATTAGTGTTTTAGTTATATTTGCTTGTTTTTACTAAGAGTCGTCTGATAAATGTAGAAACTTTTAGTATATTCCACCAAGTTTTGTTAATGTTTTTTTATAAAAATCACTAGTGAACGGTATCTTTTAATAAGAAAACGGTCGGTTTGTTATGGTATATGGCAAAATATCTTGCTGTTTCATACACCGTCTATCGTCCACCATCAACTGAAAAAAATGTCTTTAACGCTGGTCATCGTCATTGTCACTTGTCTTATTTCTTATGCTGCTACTAACGACTATGGATTGTTTGAGAAATTAAAACACAACCCATATCAAGAAGTACGCAACAAAGAATACTACCGCTTGCTAACGGCGGGTTTCGTCCACGATAATCGTTCGTGGACACACTTATTAATTAATATGTTCGTGATGTGGCAATTTGGCGAGGCAGTAGAGAATCAGTTCGTCAATATTTTTGGAGAAATGACTGGACGGTTGAATTTTTTGCTGATGTACTTATTCACCATCGTAGCAGCTAATACGGTAACGATGTTTTTGCACAAAGACAACCCACGTTTCTCTTCCGTTGGCGCATCGGGAGGCGTCTCAGGAATCATTTTCACCTTTGTTATCTTTTATCCGTGGGCGATGTTATTGCTGTTTTTTGTTATTCCTTGTCCTGCGATTATTGCAGCAGTTTTATACTTATTTTATAGCCAATATTCGGCAAAACAAGGTGGTGGAAATATCGATCACGTAGCGCACTTTTATGGCGCTGTATTCGGGTTCTTATTTACAATCTTATTAAAACCGGAATTATTAGGCGTATTTTGGAGTAATTTGATAAATAACATGCCTTTTTAAATTGAAAAATCTTCAAATGCTCGCACCTTCTGAACTCATCCTCAATCCCGACGGTAGCGTCTATCACCTCCACCTGCGCCCCGAACAAATCGCAACGACGATAATTACTGTCGGCGATCCCGACCGCGTAGCTGCCGTTTCCAAACACTTTGATCGAATCGATACGCGCGTACAAAAGCGCGAATTCGTGACGCATACGGGCGAGTTGGGTGGAAAACGGCTCTCGGTGATTTCTACGGGCATTGGTACGGATAATATTGACATTGTGCTCAATGAATTGGACGCTTTGGTTAATATTGATTTGCAGACGCGGGAGATAAAAAAGGATTTGACTTCGTTGAATTTGATTCGCATTGGCACGTCAGGCAGTATGCAAGCGGATGTGGAAGTAGATAGCTTTTTAGCGACGGAGACCGCTTTGGGAATGGATGGATTGTTAAATTTCTACGAAAAACAACCAACGAATTTAGCGACTATCGAATTGGAAAATGCCTTTCTCTCTTTTTGTAAAAAAAATAATATCGGACTTCCTGTATCGCCATATTT
>JBGCES010000266.1:0-2885 GCA_045106545.1 Saprospiraceae bacterium | reverse complement strand
GCTCGTTGGATTACAGAGGTTTTTCTGGAACAAGATCACTCCAAATTGATTCCCATATTGGAAGCGTGCGGGGCAGAAAGTTATTACGATCAGTTATCTACTATCACGATTCCTTGTGCGGTAGTGATTGGTGATAAAGATGCGACTACGCCCCCTTTCCATACCAATGGTCTGGTACGAAATATACCCAATGCAACGCGCATTGATGTAGCTGGAAAAGGACATTGTCTAAATGTAGAAGCACCCGAGGAGATTATTGCGGCAATACAAATGCTAGATGTGTAAGTTGTTAAGAAAATTATTGCTCAATCCACCCGCGCGTCAACTCCAACCACTCCCCCAATGGACGATACAAAAACCCATGTCCCAAACCCGTATTTATCTCTATCTCTTCAAACCGCACCGCCTCCGTCGAGCGAGCTATCCAATGCCGATAATGCTTACCCGCCAAGCTATCCGAACGTTCGTAAATGCCTAAAATCCGTCCGTGTAGTCGCCAATCATTTTCGCGTTCTATATAGTCGTTATTCGCGGCGAGGAGGACGTAATTAATTGGATTAGGATTGAGATGAGAAATATACATCGCCAGCACTGCGCCTTTGGAAGCACCGACCACCGTGATGTATTCAGGTGCGACCTTCATTTGAATTAAGCTGTCAATTTGCTGAGCAATTCGTTCCGCGTAAGCGTTAAAATCGACGTCAGCAGGACGCAGATCGTGGTGAACGATAGTGTTCTCCGTTTTCAACGAATCAATAATATCGTGGTATAAATATTTGCCGAATTGCGGATGCTCGGCGTTCGCGCCTTGGAGTTCGACGATGCGACCGTGGAGATAGAAAATGTGCTGTTTAGGTGGCGTAGTATTAGTGCAATGTAGTAACCAAATTAAGTTGAAAAGTATTATCATTCTCATCTCGCCAAGATAAGTATAATAGGAAATTATCACGCATTCCGACATTCGCTTTTGCTTAACTTACTCCTTAGCAGCTTTTACAATTATTCTCGCTATTTTGTGGAGAATTATTTTCTTAGCGCTACTATTTTACATTAAAACTAAAACTTTTTAAATCCATCGTGATGAAGAATACTACTTTAACGATAGTCGCTCTCTGTGGCTATTTTCTTTCCTTCAGTCAATCTACTGCCGTCCAAGTTTACGACATTTTTCAAGCAAAATGTGTGAGTTGTCACGGTAATGCTAATCCTGCTGCGCAACTTGATTTAGAGGGCAATGGTGCAACTTTGCAAGATCAACAAATTTCGGTCTATCAGGGCTTGCTCAATCAAATCCCAACCGACCCCGAGGCTGCCGCTACGGGACACGCCTATATTTATCCTGGTCGAACAGATATGAGTTTGTTGTTTCATCAAATGAATGATGGTTTAGATGACTACGTTGAACGATACAATGTCAGCGCAACACATCCGCAATTAACTGAAAATCAGCAACTTACCATCGAAGAAAAAGAATTAATCCGTCAGTGGATCGTCTTTGGCGCACCAGCCAATGGCGAGGTAGCTGATATGACTTTAATTGATCAGTTTTATAATGAAGCGGGACTTAAAAGTTTCCCTGATGGCGCACCTGAGCCGCCGAGTACAGCAGAGGGTTTCCAAATAAAACTAGGTCCATTTTTTATGGAACCAGGCGGCGAAGAAGAATATTACCAAAAGTATGAATTGGACTTGCCTGATGATGTAGAAGTGACGCGTATGGATGTAAAAATCGGTACATTTTCGCACCACATGATTGTATATAATTACGATACACCACAAGCTGCAAATAACGTCCGCGCTGGACTACGGGACGAGCAAGAACATGATGCCATTGGGTTTGTCGCGACAGTGGCGGAATCGCAAGACATCGTTTTGCCCGCCAAGACGGCTTTCTTTTGGCAAAAAAATGATGTACTGGAACTGAATCCACACTATATAAATTACAGTGCCGAATTACCTTATCAGGCGGAAGTATATATCAATGTTTACACTTCACCTAAAGGGACGGCGAAGCAGGAAATGCGTTCAACGCTAGTCCCTAATTTTAATATTTTCATTCCCAATGATGGCGACGAGCGTACTTTTACGCGTCCCGTTATTTTTAATGCAGAACTGTTCGTTTGGCAACTCGGTGGACATACCCACCGTTACGGGACGGATTATAAAATTTGGAAACGCAATAGCAACGGCTCGAAAGGTGATATGATTTATGATGGGGAGTGTCCAAATGGCGTTCCCGATTGTAACGTGCCGTTTTTTGATTATCAACATATTCCCAATCGCGTATTCGATGAGTTGTTGCCCATTGATTTTAACAAGGGCGTAATTCACGCTGCAACCTATCTGAACGATGGACCCGAAACCGTTTCGTGGGGACCTACCTCGGAAGATGAAATGATGCTTTTCGCAATGATGTTTGTTACGGACACGACGGGTTTGGGTGGAAATATTGCCACGCCAACTGCCAAGGTGACGGATGTAAGTCAACAAATTGAAGTCGCGCCCAATCCTTTCCGTACCGCTACTACCTTGACATTGCCTACTGATTTCGGTTTGGCAACTTTCCGTTTATTTGACGCGCTTGGTAGAGAAGTACGCCGTACGACGGATATTAACCAGCCTCAAGTAATAATTGAAAAAGGAGAATTAGTATCTGGTATCTATTGGTATCAAGTTGAAAATGAACGCGGGGAAATTGGAACAGGTAAGTTGATCGTAGAATAACTTAACTAAAATAAAAAACGGATTTGCGCAGTCAAAAACCTGCGCAAATCCGTTTATTTTTTTCTATCCGTGTGCCTATTTTAACGAATCACACCCACAGGCATATTCGCATCATAACTACCCGTCAGCGTCGGCGTTTGATTGTGTCCCGTATATTCGCG
>JBGCES010000265.1:0-10373 GCA_045106545.1 Saprospiraceae bacterium | reverse complement strand
GCGCGTACCAATTTCAACGGGCGCGAGTTCACACATCGAAATAATATCGCCAAGTCCATTAGCCTTTGAAAAAGTAGAGATATTGGAATTGGAAGAGCGATAAAGGAGGAAACCTGGATTGCGTTGTTCGCCCGTTTGATTATTAAACCAGTTGACACCGCCTGCATTAAATTGCGTGCTGTATGGATCGAGTGCGGTAGAAACTACTTCACCTGAACCAGGAATAAATGCCAAGCCACCTTGTGCCGTTTCGGTATGTGGCTGCGGACTAGTCAGGTTATCAATCGGGCCTTCAAATACATCACGGTAGTAAAATTCGCCGCCGTTTGGCCCTTCACCGTTGCCTGCCCCCGCCGTCGTTACGCCACCCGCCGAGCCGTTATTTTCTAATTCATAATTGCCATTATTATTGTGTAAACGTAAAATATCGCCACCAGAAACGGTTTGTAATAAAGGCGAAGTGCCTTCGAGTGGATAGTTTTTAAATCCAATTTGGTGTCCCATCCGATCCGTAAAACCGAGTACTAAAGAATTGTCCACATCAAAAACCATATCGGTCAAAATCGGTGTGGGATAGACACGAAAAATGCCATTGGAACTACACGCTTCTGGCAAATCAGCTCGCCACGGATACCAACCAGGGAAGTCTTCACAATCATTAGTGAAAGTAGTATAACCTTTTTCATAATCTAAATCAAAACGCGTTACTTCTGTAAAATTGCCATTCGCGAAGCGATAAATAACAGCTTCCAAATCCGATTCTTGTTGGCTTAAAGCCGCATCGCAAACGCCACCGATGTAAACGGCGTCTTGATGATAATTCACGGCGAATGGTCGAAATGTTCCGCCGGCACAACTGGCAGTCGGTAAATTAAAAGTTTGCACATCACCAGCAGTGGGCGCAGTCGCAGGATTATTATCGGAGTCAATCACAATACTATGCAATGTTCCCAAAGCCAAATTCACTAACCAAAGCGTTTTTTCATCATCAGAAATTGAAATACCACCGAGACCCCATTTTCCTACTGCATCGTAGGCGGGTGCGTCATTATTGGGTAAAGCAGGATTAGCACTTAGTTGTCGTTCGGCATTGGTAGGAAAATCACCGACGTTGATGCCGATACTAGTCACATCTATAAAAGGTGTCACTACTGGGTTTTCCGTAGAAAGATCGATTTGATAAATTCCACCTAAACCTAGAGGCCCTAAACCAACGTGGCGCTTGATAAAGGCAGAAGTATAAATGCGCTTTGCCGTTTTCTCGTATGCCATGCCATAGACCGAACCTACTTCAGCCGCCGTAGCGAGTTTTATTTTTTCATCGTTACCCGTTGCGTTATAACGAAAAGCGACAATTGCTTCTTCGTCCGCCGAGCCACTACCAGCCGCTAATGGATCTCCGTTGACGTAACATGCTGCAGCAATTAATGGATTCTCTTCGCAATAATCAGCTGAGTTCAGGAAGCCAGCATCTACCTCACAGGTTGGGGCAGTGACGAATTGCACATTAGTTCCCTTATCACCTGCGCCCGAGCCGTGGGTTAGGTAACTCATCGCTTCGGGAATGCGAAACTCCACGCGATAGGTTTCGCCATCCGTCAAGCCACTGAAGGAATAAGTACCATCAGCATCAGAGGTAGTCGTATTTACTAAAGTACTATTACCGTCAGCATCGCAACGATAAATGGCGACTTCAATACCGCTGATATTACCAACTTGATCATCATCGCCATTTAGATTAAAGTCTTGGAAAGTCACACCGCCAATTGTGCCGCTACCACTAGTGCAAGGCGGTGGATTGAAGAAATTATTATTCTTAGAAGCTGAAGAAGAAATGGCAGATGAAACAATGATTTGCTCATAAATCTGCTGCCGTAGCTGTTGATAAGAACGTTGCAAGAATGCGGGAGCAGTAGTCGTTGCTGCCGTAAAAATGGTGATGAAAATCAGTCCGACACATAGCTTGAGCCATTGCGGGATCCGCGGATTCGTCTTAATCTCGTTCATAGTTAAATAAAATTTATATAAACCTGTCGTCAGGTTTATAAAATAAAATATCGCTCCCCACCGCAGTAAGATAAATGGTTAAAAAGTAAAGGACGATGGGAACAGCAGCGTAATGTTTTGGTTAAAACTCGAAAATTATTATAGCGAAATAAGCTGGAGGGTGATTATAAATCTGGTAGGAATGAACAGTGATTTTATTGAGTACAATAAGTCGGAAAGCTAGCCTATGGACTAACTTAAACACCTGTATTTATCAAGTACGGGGGGAGTTGAGTAGATAAAAGGAGGAGTTTGACCAATGTTCTGAGAGGGGGGTGAGAACGGAGGTGGTCTAAAATTATATTCTTCCTACGCGAATATAAATAAAATAAAGAAATCAAATACTGATAATTGGAAAAAGCAAGTAGCATTAAAGAAAAAATGTGACGCCGTTTTATTTCAATAAATTTTAAAGCAAAGAAATTTAACATTGTTAAATCGGGGCTTACAACTATTAATAGATGCGAATTTGTGACATTATTTTTTTTCAAATTAAAAGACTTTTATCCTATCACTTCGGTCGCTTATTAAACGTAGAACGTACTAATTTTCAACAAAAAATTTAGTTCGCCGTTTTTTTTTTACAAAAAATAATAATATTTTTAAACTAGTTTATCATCACTAACTAACTGATTATCAATTTTTTATGTGCCAAATTCTGTGTTCATTGGATTTGTTGTCGGCGACGACTGTTTAAAAATATTTGTTTGATAAACTTTTTTGTTTTATTTTGCAACCAAATTCGTTTTGAATCACTAATGAAGCAATTTTTTGTACTACCATTATTATAGATGTTAGATGTTGAATATTAGGTGTTAAATATTATTATTTAATTTCTAAACTCTAACCGCTCTTAACAGACAGATTGTTTCTGAAAACTACAAACATCATGATCAGAGAAGACAGAGTACAACTAAATGAACGATTCATTAAAGTTTTTAAACTACTGGAAGAACGTGGTGAAATCGTAAAGAATGACCGAGGTGGTAAAGGTATGGGTGACTTTGCAGAAAAACTGCTGGGCAACCGAGCGTATGGGCATATTATTCGTGCTTTTCTTAATCCAAAAGATAAGCGCGTGATTGACTACCGCCACGCTCGTGCATTATGCGACTTATATGGTGTAAACGAAACCTATCTCGTAGATGGGATTGGTTCTCCTTTTGGGTTTGATATTCCCAAGACCAATAACGATGATAGCGAAGATATTTATCGACGTAATATTTTGTTTACGACAACAGAAGCCTTTGCTGGTACATCAGTAGCAAGCAATAACTCATTTACTCAAGAAAACAATTCATTCTTTGGACTACCAGGTATCGAAGGAGATCAACTAGTTGCGTTTCCGATTAATGGTAATAGTATGGAACCTGTTATTCAAGGTGGAGATGTAGTTGTCTGTCGTGGAGTAGCGAGTTTGAATGATGTAAAAGATAATAAAATCTACGCTGTTAAGAATAACGGTTCGCTTTGGGTAAAATATGTCCAAAAGGTTACCAATAACAGAGGGCGAGTGACAGATTTGAAATTAATTTCAGCTAATCATCTGGAGCACGATCCATTCGTAGAAGAAGTAAATGAATATACGCGTTTGTATCAAGTCATTCGCCGCATTAGTGGAATGTAAATTTATTAATGCATAACAAGTAACTATTAACGAGTAACTTTCCTGACACGGGTTTTACTCGTTAATAGTTATCATTTACACGTTAATTAGTCTTTTCTTTAGCGCAATCGTTCGTATTGCATATCTATTTTCGAGGATTCCATTTTTATTTATCTATAGGCTTTTTAGCTGCTTTGAGTTTTGATTTAGTGTTTTAGCGACAACTAAATTAGCCTATGTATTGCAGTAACTCGTGATATTGAATAAATTTTGCGAAGGGTTACTGCAACCTTTTCCTATTCGTAAGGAGCTTACGAATAGTGCAATTTGTCTCAGATTTTTTTTAATATCCTGCTGTTTTTTTGATTCCAACTCCTGACTTGAACGCAAGTCGGGAGTTTCTTTTTTAATAGGAACACAGATTGAATGGATCAAATAGATTTACACAGATTTTTTCGTTTAGAAATTAATCTAATCCAAGTTTACCCTACGTTTAGAAAACTTTGAAAGTTTTCTAAACGTAGGGCGTCTTTTCTAGTTTCCGACAATGGCGATCTTATTATCAGCACTAATCGCCATCCGAGAGATATTGTTAATATTGTAATAACGCAAATCCACTACTTCTATCCAATTCTTATCGTAAGAAGGATGGTATTTAAATATTTTACTTCCTTTCCCCATTAAAATACTACCGTCATTTAAGACAATAAAATCTTCTGCTCCTGGAAGGGTTTGAATAATTTGCTTTGATTGTTTACGATAAGTATTATACTCTGTGATGTACCAATTGTAATCATCTGTTTTGCGTACATAAGCCAAACTTCCGTTTGGTAAAGTCTGGAATGCTCTACCTACCTTTTCATCAATTCTACGTGTCTTATCTGTACGGGTATCTGCAAGGGCTAAATAATTAGGCTCACCTAACATAAATAATGCAACTTCGTTGTTGTTTAACCAATGGTGATAACCAATACCTGTGATATATTTGAAGACTGGTTTACCATTATTGCGGCGATTGACAGGAAACTCCCACAAGCGTTGGGTTTTATTGGCATCCGCTTCTACCCGTACTGCTGAAAAGAAATTCTTATTCGGCATTAAGGTGGGTGAGTATTCACCTTCGCGCGTATCTGTAATGCGAGTTTTTGTCTGATCCTTTAAATTCAATAAATACAACTCGGGCTGCTCCTCGTAAGGAAATTGCACCGTAACGTACAACTGATCGTTGTTGAAAAATTTCGGTTGATTATTATAGCCATTTTTATTAAAAAAAGTCAGGTATTTAGGATTAGAGAACTCCCATTTATTATCTGTCACCTGTTTTAGGTCAAATACATAAACGTTAGTTTGTGGTGGTTTTTGCCCCCATAATGATGTAGTCAATAAACACGAAATCGCTAAAAAAAAGAGTGAACGCATAGTTTCTAAAAATTGTATATAAATGGTATAAATGTAGTAAGCTACTTATGAAAGTAACTAGCCAGGATTAATCTGATTGAGTAAACTAAAACCCCACGCTACGACTTGCCAAACCAACCAGATGAGTAAGAAAAACATAGCAATTAAAGCAATTACAACTCCAATCAAGATTGGTATGACGCTGCCTTGATACTTTCCTTCCTGATAGTGTTTTTTGAGCAAATTCACGTTGCGCGTATTAGCTTTGTAAGTCAAATCGAAGATATTTCCAATAATAGGAATCGAACCAACGACCGTATCTAAAAAAACATTCCCTAGCATACGTGCAATCACTATACTACTCACGCCATGACGTGCCATCGCAAAAATTAAAACGCCTGATACTCCAAAACTAGCCAAATCGCCTGCCCCTGGCACTAGCCCCATTATAAAATCACCGCCGAAGCGAAGGTTCGTGCCTGGAATACGAAATTTAGCATCCATCAGGTTGGATAGATTATCAATCCAGCCAAATTCAGCGTATTCTTTCGTTGTAAGTTGTTGTTCTGCCATGATAAATTAGACTGCTGTTGTTTATATTCAATAGAAATATACAACTAGAAGCATGGTATTTTAATTTTGTTCTATATCAATTTTCAAAACTAAGCAATAAATCGAAAATCCCGCAGTTTTCATAAATAAGCTGCTGTAAGTTAAGTAGTTGTAAACAAAATCTACTACTTTTCCATTGAAGTTTTAGGTTTATGAGTTATGCACCCATCACAGACTCGGAGCGAGCGAGTTTTAGATCATTACCACACGGAACGATCAATAAACGAACAACTATTTACTACCAACTTGAATATGAACTACTGGATATTTCAAACTAATCCGAAAATATTTCGCTTACAAGATGCACTTCGAGTAGGAGCAGTCGAAACTTTTTCGGTGACGGCACATAAGAAAAAGATAACCGCAGGAGATAAAATCATCCTTTGGGAAGCTGGAAAACAGGCAGGTGTTTATGGACTAGCAACCGTACTAGCTCAACCGACGGCAGGCGAACCACTCCCAGAAGAACTACCATTTTTTATTCATCCGATAGAACCAACAGAGCGGGTTCCGATTGAAATAGACTATAATTTATGGAGTCGTCCAGTGACAAAAAATATGTTGCCTGACGGCGGTTCTTTCAAGGAGTTTTACGCGGGATTACCCGGTACTAATTTCAAAGCGACAGCCAAACAGTATCAAGAAATCGTTAGTCTGATTGAGCAAAATGATTTGGTAGCTGAACCTCAGGCAGAGTATCGGGTAATTCCCAAAATACAACATCCGTTAAATCAGGTTTTTTATGGCCCTCCTGGTACAGGGAAAACCTACCGAGCGATTAGTCAGGCAGTTGCGATCATTGAAAAGCGCCCATTAGCAGAAGTAGAAATAGAAGAACGTTCGGCAATTCGGGCGCGATTTGAGGAATATGTGCAAATGGGTCGAGTTTTTTTTCTCACCTTTCATCAGTCGTTTGCTTACGAAGATTTTGTAGAGGGTATCAAGCCAGTAGTACAAAATGGACAAGTATTGTATGGTGTTGAAGATGGTATTTTCAAACAAATTTGTCATGAGGCACGGCGGTTATTATTGCAAGAAGTTATCGCACAAATGCCACAGGAAGAACAGATGATCGAGTTTAATCAACTTTATGCTGCTTATCTGAAGTATTTAAAAGGAGAAGATTTTAGTCATTTTAACGCACCAAACAATAATCGCTTTTTTCTGCACCGCGTACTTCCGTTTGGTAATTTAGCCTTGCGACGTGCTAAATCATTTAATACTCAAAAAATTAATCGAACCCAGCTTAGAAAATTATATCAGCAACTCCCACAAGTCCCCGCTGCAGATTCCTTTGACCCACCGATTCGCGCAGTTTTAGGGACAGTTAATACGCATGCTTATTGGTCTGTTTTTAACCATTTTAAGCAATTTGAGAATGTGTTATCGCAAGCGATTGCGACCGAAATACCGCCCGCTGCTGAAACGTTACCTGAGATTGATTTACCCATATTAAATAATTGTGAATTAAATAACTGTGAGAAATGTGTTCTAATTATTGATGAAATCAATCGGGGGAATATTCCCGCTATTTTTGGTGAATTAATTAGCTTAATCGAGTCTGATAAGCGCGAGGGACAGAAAGAAATGCTGACCGCCATCCTTCCCTATTCCAAAATGATGTTTTCCGTTCCGCTAAATTTACACTTGGTCGCTACAATGAATACCGCTGACCGCAGTGTGGAGGCATTGGATATTGCTTTGCGGCGGCGTTTTCATTTTTATGAAATGCCACCTGATGCTGGACTAATTAAAAAATTAGCAAAAGAACCCTTTGTGGCAGGTGTTGACTTAGAGCAGTTATTGATTAGCATTAACCAACGGGTAGAGGTTTTATTAGATGCTAATTATAAAATTGGTCACGCCTATTTTCTGAATGTGAATAGCCTTAAAGATCTACAAGGCATCTTTCACAATAAGATTATTCCACTGTTGCAGGAATACTTTTTTGGTGATTATGGTAAGATTGGTTTGGTCTTGGGACAGGAATTTGTCATTGAAAAAAATATACCTACTACGGGCGTTTTTGCCAATTTCAATCACGATTTTGCAGCAGAATTGGCAGAGAAGCGGGTTTATGAAATGGTGGATGTGTTTGAATTGACGGAGGGGGCGTTTATTCGGGTTTATGATAAGAGGTATCGGTAAGAACATTAGAATAGAGTGTTCAAAACAATTAAAATTGTTCCTCTATTTTTTTATGAACCAGAGAGACGCAGAGATTTTCCGATTTAATGCATACACAGCTTGCTCTCTTATGCTTACGGAGCATTTTTTACGACAAAATGGAGAGCTGTAACTTATAAAGATTTATATTTTTAAATCAAAAAGCCCCTTTCAATCATCTGATCGAAAGGAGCTTTTCATTTCATTTATATTCAAAGTAGTTGATTACTCTTCTACTTCTGCCTCGCTAAATTGCGTCTGACGCTGCTTATACGCTTCGTGCGATTCTTTCGTCGTTACGAATAACTGCTCAAATGTCCGTAGTCCTGTACCCGCTGGAATTTTCTTACCAACGATAACGTTTTCTTTCAGACCGTTTAAGAAGTCTTGTTTCGCACCGATCGCTGCTGTACTTAGTACTTTAGTCGTTTCTTGGAACGAAGCCGCTGAAATCCAGCTTTCCGTACCCAAAGACGATTTAGTAATACCTTGTAATAGTGGACTTGAAGTCGCTGCCACAGCATCACGGTATTGAACAGGTTTGCGGTCGTTACGCTTTAAGAAAGAGTTTTCTTCGCGTAATTGACGCAAGGTTACTAATTGACCTGGACGCAAACGATTAGACTCACCAGCATTGGTGACGAATTTCTTATCAAAAATCCAATCGTTCTGCTCGTTGAAGTGGTACTTCTCTACTGCTTCGCCTTCCAAGAAACTTGTATCACCTGCATCCTCGATTTGTACGCGACGCATCATCTGACGTACGATAGTCTCGATGTGCTTGTTGTTAATCGTAATACCTTGTGAACGGTAAACTTCTTGTACTCCATTTACTAAGTACTGCTGTACCGCGAATGGTCCTTTAATATTCAAAATATCACGTGGCGCAGTTGCACCATCAGATAGTTCTGTACCCGCGCGTACAAAGTCACCTTCTTGAACTAAGATGTGCTTAGATAGACCGACTAAGTATTTGCGACGTTGGTCGTCTTTTGCAGTAACGATAACCTCGCGATTACCACGTTTGATTTTACCAAAAGAAACGATACCATCAATTTCAGAAACTACTGCCGGATTAGATGGATTCCGTGCCTCGAATAATTCTGTTACCCGTGGCAGACCACCTGTAATATCCTGAATCTTACCCAGTTTCCGTGGAATCTTCACAATTTTCTGACCCGCTTTCACCGCTTGACCATCTTCAATCGAGATGTAAGCACCTACTGGTAAGTTGTAAGAACGTAAGTCTTCACCATCAGCACTAACGATTTTGATAGTTGGAATTTTACGCTTATTCTTAGATTCGATGATTACCTTTTCAGAGTAACCAGTCTGGTCATCCCGTTCCATGCGGAAGGTTTGTCCTTCGTCAATATCTTCAAATTGTGCGATACCAGAGTATTCCGAAACAATAACGGCGTTGAAGGCATCCCAATCACAAATTATATCGTCTTTCTTAATCTTCTGACCATCTGTTACGTGGAGGGTAGAACCATAAGGGATATAGTGTGAAACGTACATCTTCGTACCGTTTTCATTCATAATCCGAATCTCACCTGTACGTGATAATACGATGTTAATCTCTTTACCTGAGTCATCCTTACCCGTAGTAGTACGAATACTATCAAACACCAACTGACCATCAAACTTAGAAACGATCGAAGATTCAGTCTTGGTAACAGAAGCAATACCACCCACGTGGAAGGTACGTAATGTCAACTGCGTACCTGGCTCACCAATCGATTGGGCTGCGATAATACCTACCGCATCTCCACGTTCTGCAATCCGACCCGTTGCTAGGTTCTTACCGTAACACTTACGACATACCCCTCGGCGAGTTTCACAAGTTAGTACCGAGCGGATATGTACCGTTTCAATACCTTCTGACTCAATGTAATTCGCCATCTTACCTGTGACATAGCCACCTGCAGGAACCAACACTTCATCCGTAACTGGATGTACCACATCATGTAGCACGTAGCGACCTTCAATTCGAGCAGCTAGAGATTCAATAACATTATCACTATCCTTCAACGCGGTTGTTTCCATACCACGTAGTGTATGACAATCTTCTAGCATAATCACAACATCCTGTGCGACATCCACCAGACGACGAGTTAAATAACCTGCATCCGCTGTTTTCAATGCCGTATCTGCTAGACCTTTACGCGCACCGTGCGTAGAGATAAAGTAATCTTGTACTGATAAACCATCTACGAAATTCGAAAGAATCGGGTTTTCAATAATCGCTCCACCGGTATCACCTGATTTCCGTGGTTTTGCCATCAGTCCCCGTAGTCCACACAACTGCTTAATCTGCTGTTTAGAACCACGCGCACCAGAGTGCAACATCATATATACCGAGTTGAACCCTTGTTTATGACGAGCTAACTCAATCATTAACTTTTCGGTAATCATGCTATCCGCACTCGTCCAAACGTCAATAATTTGATTGTAACGCTCGTTATTGGTAATAACTCCCATATTGTAGTTATCCCAAATTTCATCTACTTCTGACTGTGCATTATCTAGTGTAGCTTGCTTA
>JBGCES010000264.1:0-21741 GCA_045106545.1 Saprospiraceae bacterium | reverse complement strand
CTAATCTAAATCTTAACAAACTGCTTCACCCATTCTCGATCTTTCGTCGTGATACGTACGATATAAGTACCAACCGCTAAATCATCAATCGAAGGCTGAAATTGATTCAACCCTTTTTGTAATTTGAGCGAACGCTGTTGGATGCTTCTTCCACTATCGTCTAATATCTCCATTACCGCGCGACTTGCATTCAATGTAGCTAATTCCACTTGTAATTTTTGCCCTGTTGCTATTGGATTAGGGAAAATCATAAGTCCTGAAGCCACTTCAAACTCGGCGGTGGCTATGGTAGCTGCTCCTAATTGATTAGAGGTACTAACAGGATTCAGTCGATAGTAATTCGTGCCAGCAGTCGGTTTAGTATCTAAATAATCGTAATTACTTTCCTTAGCGGTATTGCCGACCGCAGCTACCTTAGTCAATGGTTCAAAAGTTAAGTTATCTGTCGAGCGTTCGAGGATGAAGTGATCATTTTGCACTTCGGTTAAGGTTGACCATTGCAATTGAATACCGTCAGATTGAGTGGTAGCGGTAAAATCAAGCAAATCAATAGCTAGGGCATTATCGGCATTGGTCAGCGCAAATCCACCTAGCGTAGTGCCGCGATAGACGTAACGAATGAAATCACCGTCTTCATAGGTAGTGACGTCAATATCAGGATTGATAAAACTCTGAATGACTTCGGGCGAACCATCGGTCGTTACTGCGCCATCCGTTTTCACAATATTTAATGACAATTTTTCACTTCCCCATACGTCCAATTCTGCCGCCGTAAAATAGAGCGTCAATTCGTAAGGCGCATCACTTCCTTCAATAAAGAAGGTTTTGTCCGTAACTTCATCAATATTGGTAATGGCTTGTTTGCCCGTTCCTGTATCGTCAATGGAAACGGTGACACAGCCTAGACTACTTCCCCCCGTTGCCTCTAGACTAGCAATAATTTTTCCGTCACTACTATAAAAATGGGCAACTTCGCCCGCATAGATCAAGGAATTAGTAGATTTTAGTGTGGTTTCTACTTTAGGAATTGCTCTGCCAGTCACTTTGATATTATCGATACCAAGTGGTGGAGAATTTACCTGAGAAAAATCAGCCTGCCAGCGCCAACCGAGTAGAAAAACTTGATCGTCCAAACTAGCTGGCAAGGTAGCCGCCAGCGTCTGCACTCCATTAGAATTTAATAGCCGTGGGACATCTGGCACGGCTGTCCAGCTAGGCGTAGATGTATTGGTAGAATACACCAAAGTACCATAATCATATAATGTACTTCCAATATTTTCACCTGTAGCAATCCAGTCAAACTTAACGTGCAAATCTGTTTTATTAGTCGCATCAATGGTTTTCCATAGATGATTAGATTCACTATACGAACCGTAACCACAAACGAGATTTCCTGCGTCGTTTCTATTAACAATTAGTGCTGTGATATTATCAATTTTATTTCCACAAGCAGAGGTAGTAAAAACCCATACGTTATGATTATTAGCGGAGTTATTATCGCTTCCTGAAGTGATTGTTCCTTCCCAATCTTCTTCCAGAATGGTCACTGGAATATCCTCGTCTGGCTCGTTATCGTTGTCAATGATAGTTACTTTGTGTTGTTTTAGTATGCCAGTAACGGCTGGACCACTACTTACATTAATATTAATAATTAGTTCTTCCTCCTCTTCCATTGACGAGTCATCAAAAATATCAAAAACGACATTTTGGGTGGTGCTACCTGACGCAAAGGTCAAAGTAGGCGTAATCAAGAATACATCTCTACCTTGGGTAACTTCAGAGCTAGGGTCAATACTCACCGCAACGATGGTAGTATTGGTAGGCGCAGCAGAAAGGTTGACGGGTATGTTAATCCGTCTTGCTCCGAAATTAGGCCCACCACAACCAGCAGTAAAGCCATTTGGTGTTTCAGTCGTTTCGCTGGTCGCAGTTGCAAAATTAACCACTCTCGTACTAGGACTATACAACTTGGAAGAAAACATCCCTCGCCCGTGGGTGGCAGCAATCAAGATATTATCCGAACTACGGTATTGTAACATATCCGTCCGCACATTGGGAAAAGAAGTAGAAGCGGGTTGCCAATTGGTCGTCGAACCTTTCAAATCATCAGTGGACCAAACCCCCAATTCAGTAGCAATCAACGCTTGATCCTCATCCAGTGGATTAAACATTATCCACCGCACGGGCATATCGGGCAGATTTCCTTCTACTTGCGACCAATTCGAGCCGCCATTGGTAGATTCATAAATGCTGGTGATACCATAATTACTATAACTAACCAATAAGTGGTCTTCATCTCCCTCTTCGATAGCAATACCAGAAACAGAGCCGTTAGTGCGCGGCGTCAATATTGTCCCACTCTTGCTAGTTCCCGTATGAGCATCATTTACCCGTACAATTCTTCCATTATTCAAACCAAAATATACGCGATCGTCCACATTAGGCGATGTGGCGACGTGGGTAACGGTTCTAGCTACGTCATCTCCATTAACCTCTTCGGTAAATTCAGTCACCGACACGGCATCCCAAGAATTACCCGAACCTGGATTGTTCCAACGGAAATAATTCCCTGCACTGTAGCTACCATATAATTTATTCGCTTCATCATCATAATCGGTGGGATTGATAAATATACCCGTATTCACTTTGGGACCATCCACAAAGCTCGTTCCGCCATTGGTAGATATTCGATAATTATTTCTAGTAAAACTAACTATTTGAATATTGGGATTATCTTGATCAATATGACAAAAGCCTCCGTCGCCACCCGATACATTGGTGGTACTATTCATACCTGCGCTGGTAAACTTCTGCGTCCCATTATCCTGCGTTCCGCCCAGAAAATATTCCATTCCCGCTGTAGGATGTAAGGCACAACTATAATATTGAGTCACATTATAATTAGTATTGGCAGCTGTAAAACTCGGATAGCCAGAAGTGTTTTTTATATTACTAGAATAATACAAACCGCCATCTGTTCCCCAAATGGCACTATTAGGATTAATACCCGGAAAGAAAGTAATTTGATGATGATCAGCATGCACCATTTGCGCAGCAGTATAGCCCGTAGCACTAGCGAGCGACCAAGTGGTAATTTGCGTCCAATTATTTCCGCCATCAATTGATCGCAAGCCATCTATCCCACCGATGTAAACAATATTGGAAAGCGCAGGATGCACTTTGAGCACCAAGTCGTACCATGCCTGTCCACGGGTAAATGGTGGACGATCCGCAGGATCTGATTCCTGATCGATAATATCGGGAATAGGCAAGGAAGTCCAACCGTTTCCTTGACTATCACTTCTACCTATGTAGGTGGCATCATTAGTACCAGCGCCTTGACACAGGATATACACACGATTAGTATTAGTAGGGCTCGCACCAATTTCAATACGTTGAAACCCGCCTGCACCTGTGGGCGTAATATCTGTCCAACTCCCTACTTCACCAGTAGAGGATTTATATAAAGCGCCCGTTGAAAGAATACCAAAAGAGGCATAAACCACTCCGTTGGCACTAATATCAAGATCGGCAGCATCGTCATTTACTCCACCGCTAACGCTTGCACCCAATACTTTTGTCCAACTCTTACCACCATCGGTCGAACGTTGTACACCTGCGCGCGTAGCAGCATAGACAACGCCCTCGTTGTCCACTAATAAAGTTTGCACATTGTTAAAGTTAGAATTATTGGTACTCGTTAATTGCTCCCAAGTTTCTCCTCGGTCGCAAGACTTCCAAATTCCCATGCCCCGAATGGCATCAAAATTAAACCACCCTTCACCCGTTCCGAAATACATGATGTCTGTATTCCCTTGTTGGGCAATGGAAGTAATCGCTAGATTAGCAAAGAAATCATCGATGGGTTTCCAAGTACGTTCTCCGAAGAAGTCGGTGGTAATAAATAAGCCGCCACCTACGCTGGCGGTGATAATGCGATTGGAGTTATTTTCATCAACCCAAATCGCGCGGGTACGTCCACCTACGTTATTAGGGCCGCGTTCTTGCCAAACTAGACCAGGAATAGCGGCTTTTTGAGTACGGCGTTGTTTCAGAATTTCATTTGCTTTAAGCAAGCGTTCTCTGGGCACGATATTTAATTCAGGGTCTTTCGTCTTTTCAAATTCTTGCTGAATAGCATCTCCAATATTTTGCAATTTGTCGCCTTCTTCTTCACCTTCTTTTTCTAAAGATGAGTGTTCATTTGCGGAATCTATAGAAGAGAGATTTATTAATTCACGACCTAAGAAAATAGTGATTAACAGCAGTGAAACATAAAGTATTATCTTTTTCATAATATTACTGTTGGGTTAAAAATAGATTTAAGACATAGAGTGATGTAGATTAGTAAAGTTGTACCATCGGATGACAGTATCAATATGTGACCTTACTGAGCACTTCTAGTTTTAATTGCTAGAATAGGAAAAAGTGACCCTTTTAAGTATGATTTATTTAAATTGGAAGACTATGCTAGTTGATAGGTGGGTAGATAGTTTAAATAAGAAACATGAAAATTACTCGACATAAATTTAAGTAGCATTCCTAATTCATTAGTGGTAGATTTCTATTGCTGTCGGATCATTTTCAATTCATGCCAAGTTCACGCGGCATTACAAAGATGTATGAGCCATACTTTTATCGTTTCCCACATTTACTTGTATCCAGCAATACGTCTTCATTTGAGCAAGTTCGGTTATAAAACAAAACCAACATCAACCAAATAAAAAAATGTGATTTATAACTATTGGAAAAATATTCTCTCGATTTATTTAAAAATACCGTTATATTTAAGCTTTAATTCACAAACGAATACCAGCTAAAATGCAACATACCAGACGTAAATTCATCAAAAAAATGAGCCTTGGAACGGGAGTCATGGCAAGTGTGCCCCAAATTTTAACGGCAAGTCATCGCCCCTACGAGTGGCTGTTGCGCAAGAAGTCATTTGCAGCGAACGAGCAGATACAAATTGCTGTTATTGGCGCGGGGGGAATGGGTACTGCTGACACAGAAACGGCACTGCAAGTACCAGGCACTAAACTAGTAGCGGCTTGTGATTTGTACGATGGAAATTTAGCGAAAGCGAAAGAACGCTGGGGCAAAGATATTTATACGACGCGCGATTATCGCGAAATTTTAGAACGGGACGATGTAGATGCAGTCATCATCGGAACGCCCGATCATTGGCATAAGCAGATCAGCGTGGACGCCATGATGAAAGGCAAAAGTGTTTATTGTGAAAAACCGATGGTACATAGCGTAAGCGAAGGCATGGATGTAGTAAATGCGCAAAAAAAATCAGGCAAAACTTTTCAGGTCGGTAGCCAAGGTATGAGTTCTTTAGGGAACGAAAAAGCAAAAGAATTACTCGCGCAAGGAGCGATTGGTAAACTGATTTACGCCGAAGGCTTCTGGGCGCGTAACTCACCTACTGGCGCATGGCAATATCCCATTCCAAGCGACGCCTCGACTTCTACCGTCGATTGGAAAACCTACCTCAGCAACACCAAACAACGGGATTTTGATCCCTTGCGTTTCTTCCGCTGGCGCAACTACTTGGACTACGGCACGGGCGTCAGTGGCGACCTTTTTGTTCACCTATTTTCAAGTTTACATTTTATCACCAATTCAAAAGGTCCAAATAAGATCATGGCGACGGGTGGCTTGCGCTACTGGAAAGATGGGCGCGAAGTTCCTGACGTTTTACTCGGTATGTTTGACTATCCCGAAACGCCCGAACACCCCGCTTTCAATTTGTCGCTACGCGTCAATTTTGTCGATGGCACTTCGGGTAGCACTTATTTGAAATTGGTCGGTAGTGAAGGAGCGATGGATGTAAAATGGCGTGAAGTGGTCTTGCGTAAAAACGAAGCGGCGAGTCCAACAGACGATCCTTTTTTAGCCGCTAAAATGGGCAAAGCACAACCCGCAGCAACCCGTCAACGTAAGAAAATACAAGGACCAAACGAAATCGTTTACAAAGTGGAGGATGGCTACAAAGGCGCACATTACGATCATTTTGCTAATTGGCTACACGGCATTCGCACCAATACAAAAGTGGCGGAAGATGCCGTTTTTGGTTTCCGCGCCGCCGCGCCTGCGCTACTTTGCAACGATAGCTATTTTCAAGAAAAAACCATTCGCTGGGATCCGATTGGGATGAAAGTGGTATAAGACAAAGTTGTTCAGAGGTGGTGAAAAAGTCGTTTAAAAGTAGGGTAAAAGTTGTACCTCAACTAGACACACCACCACCTTTGAACAACCCCGTAATGCTACGGGACAGGCTTTTTAAACGACCTTTACCGTACTTTTAAACCTTCATATCTTCCTAAGATTGAAGGTGTTTTTCCTTATTTAAATACGTTCACTGTCTTTCGGACAATGGACGAAACTACTCGCTCAACATGCACAACTTCTATTACCTATTCCTTTTTCTATTCCTCATAGCTTGTCAAAACGCGCCTACAGAAACACCCGCTACGGAAACTCAACCAACTACAGCTACTGCCTCCGAATGGCAAATGCTTTTTGATGGCACAAGCACAGCGGCGTGGCGTGGTTATAATCAGGAATCATTTCCTACCAATGGTTGGGCGATTGATGAAGCGGGTAATTTGACGGTTTCTAAACCTGCTGATGGGAATGCTGCGGGTGATATTATTACCAAAGAGAAATTTGAAAATTTTGAGTTAGCATTGGAATATATGGTCAGCGACACGGGTAATAGTGGTATTTTTTATCGCGTATTGGAAGTAGCGGATCAGCCGATTTGGCATCATGCGCCAGAGTACCAAATTTTGGATAATGACACTTACCTTGCTATGGATCCAGAGGGGATTATAACGCACCTTTCGGGTGAAAACTATGATTTACAATCAGCTCCAGAGGATTATACTAAGCCCGTAGGTGAATGGAATCAAGCACGAATCGTAGTCAATGGAAACCACATTGAACATTGGTTGAATGGTAAAAAAACGATTGAATATGAAGCAGAATCTGAGGAATGGAATGCGTTGGTTGCCAAGAGTAAGTTCAAAGATTATCCTAACTTTGGACGTACAGCAATGGGGCATATTGGTTTACAAGATCACGGTCGTTTAACTAAATTTAGAAATATTAAAATCAAAGAATTACCAAGTAGTTTTACTTCTATTTATAATGGTAAAAACTTAGATGGCTGGGAGATTTATGGTACAGAAAAATGGTATGTAGAAGATGAACTTTTAATCTGCGAAAGTGGTCCTGATGCGCAGTACGGTTACTTAGCGACGGATAAAATGTACCAAGATTTTGATTTGCTTTTAGAATTCAAACAAGAAGCAGATGGCAATAGCGGCGTATTTTTCCGCTCCTCCATTGAAGGAACAAAAATTGCGGGATGGCAAGCCGAGGTTGCCCCTCCTACCCTACACACAGGCGGCATTTACGAAAGTTATGGGCGCGGTTGGTTGATTCAACCCGATCCAGAGTTGGACAAAGCATTGCGAATGGGCGAATGGAATGAAATGCGCATTTTGGCGAAGGGTGATCACGTCACTACCTGGGTCAATGGAACGCAAATGATTAATTTTAGAGATGAAAAAATTGGTGCAGCGAATGGTAAAATTGCGTTACAAATCCACGACGGCGGTGGCATTAAAGTAAAATGGCGCAACTTGCGAGTGAAGGAAATGCAATAAATAAAAATTCTCAGATTTTGCTAATTCAACCTTACCAGCCAAACTGGGTACAAGATTTTAATAATATCAAATCAGTTTTGACCGCTGCGTTATTAAATTCTGCTATTACGGTCGAACATGTGGGTAGCACTGCGGTCAAAGGCTTAGCCGCAAAATCCACTATTGACATCGATATTGTGTATCCTGAAACGGTAGATTTTATAGCTATAAAAAATAGCTTAGTGCAAATTGGTTATTATCATAATGGCGATCAGGGAATATACGAAAGAGAGGTTTTCAAGAGAGATCCAACCACTTCAAATCATCCCATATTAGATATAATCACCCACCATTTATACGTTTGCCCCAAACATGGTGAGGAATTAAAACGGCATTTAATGTTTCGAGATTATTTGCGTACACACGCAGAGACAAAGGAGGAATATGCTCAGTTAAAATATAGGATTGCGGAGCAGACGAATCAGGATCGAAAAGCTTACGCTAAATTAAAAGAAACCCTAGCTAAACCCTTTATTGAAGCCGTAATACAAAAAGCAAGAGAGCAAGTTTTTAGTTCGTAACGAACGTCCGTTCTGCTAACAAATTCACCCAGTTATCCTCACTTACGCCCATCAGGGTGTAATTATAAGTCGTATTGGGTTCTAATTTCGGATTAGCATTCGGGTCAGTAATATTAAAAACCACATTGCTGGTATCGTAAAATGTAAACTGTTTTTCAATCGTATAAGTGCCCGAAATCAGATTATTATCCAAGTCAGAAATGACGTGAAAGTAAATCACATTTTCCTTAATCAAACCATCATCCCAACTAAAAGAAGGCACAACGCCATTCTCTGTAATTACTACTAAATCTGCATTGACTTCAGTCGGTTTAACGTTCGTTTTATGACGAATCGGCGTGCAAACATGGAGTTTACCCGCTGTCTTATACGTTACTACCCCCATTCTTTCGCCCGTGAACGGTTCATTATTAAATTTCCAGAGATAGCCGTTGAAAATGGGTTCATCAATTAATTCTTTGGCGACATATTTAGAAAAATCGCTAGAATCTGCAACGCTTTCTGCTTCAAAATAACGAAAATCGGTCGCACCTTTAATGGGATAGAAGAAGACATCAGTTGGCTTGGCAGCGGTTTCTAATAATCCATTTGGTCTTCCACCCGCGCAAGCGACTAAATCTGCTAATTCTAAATCATTATTTAGTTCGATATAATCTGCTAGAATATTTTCATCTAAAGCAGATTCCTGATTACAGCCGATAAAAAGTAATAGCGAAGTGATGAAGATTATGTTTTTCATACCATAGAAACGTTTAACTTGCAAGTAGGTTATGTCAAAATTATAAAAATATAACGCAGCATGCGCTACGCCCACACTAATATCATCTGCCACGACTGGAAAAAATTAGCCGATTTCTACACCAAAGTATTTCACTGTAAAATCGTGCCGCCCATCAGAAATCAGGAAGGAGAATGGTTAGCTAAAGGAACCGGTGTGCCAAATGCGAAGTTGCAAGGGGCTCATTTATTATTGCCTGGCTACGGAGCGAATGGACCTACTTTAGAAATTTATCAATACGCAGCGATTGAGCCCCAAGAAGCGATTTCACCCAATAAACGTGGATTTGGACATTTGGCATTTGAGGTAGATGACGTCGAACAAGTAGTAGCGGAATTAAAAGCGAATGGCGGAAGTCTTTTCGGTGAAATAACTTCTCGCAGGGTGGAAGGTGTTGGAACAATTACTTTTGTTTATGCGAGAGATCCTGAGGGAAATTTGATTGAATTACAGCATTGGGAAAAGAACACATTCGTCAATTTGCAATAACAAAGGATTAAACGAAAAACATAATGGAAAAACAAAATATTCTTATATCCAATGACAAATCTAAGTTAGATTTAAAAGTCATTTATCAATTTCTCAGCCAATCTTATTGGGCAAATAATCGAACTTTAGAGCAGATTGAAGAATCTATCCGTCACTCAATTTGCTTTGGCGTTTATGCAAATGATCAACAAATTGGCTTTGCGCGAGTCATCACCGATCGGGCGACTTTTGCTTATGTCGCCGATGTGTTCATCCTGCCAGCATATCGAGGATTAGGCTACTCCAAACAGTTAATGACGGCTATCCTTTCCGATACGTCCTTATCAGAAGTTAACAGCTGGTTTTTGATTACCAAAGATGCACAGGGTTTGTATGAAAAATTTGGATTTAGTGCGTTTCATGATAAAGATCCCGATAAAACCGTAATGAAAATGAATAAGTGAAACGAACTAAGCCACGCCGAAATAATTAATTAAACGATTTAGAAATGAGTATTTTTTGTACTATTTGAAAAATATAGAAAAAATGGTCAATTCTAAATCTTAAGTGTTTAATTAATTATTTCGGCAATACTAACATGATCAAAAACATGCAAGAAATAAATTTTCACAATAAAACATTCCAGCTGCTGGATAATTCCGCCAATGGAAAAGTTGACGATCAAACTGTTTTTAAATATCAACAGCAAGGCGATTTAGTTACCGCTGATTATCACGGAGGAACCGTTATTTATGGAAAAATAATTGCGCGGCTAGATGGCAGTACTTTGCAAATGCTTTATCATTGCTATACTGTTGATAAAGAATTAAAAGCGGGAAAAGCGACCGCGAAAATTTCGTTAACCACCGCTGGAAAAATTAAACTTTCACTAGACTGGCAGTGGCTGGATAATCAGGGTTCAGGTAGTTCAACTTACATAGAGATCTAAATTAGAATGAGGTTAATAAATTGATAAAAAGATTATCTTCACGCCACCGATAATAAAGGATGGCTATATCCATAGAAAATCATGAATTTCAGAAAGGCAACCAAAGAAGATTTACCCAAAATCGTAGCAATGATTGCGGATGATGAACTCGGTAAAACGCGAGAGGAATTTCGTATTCCATTACCGCAATCCTACCTACTCGCTTTTGAGGAAATAAGTAATGATAAAAATCAGGAACTCATCGTTGTAGAAGACGAGCTTAGCGAAGTTATCGGTACGCTACAACTTTCCTTTATTCAGTACTTAACTTATCGAGGTGGCATCAGAGCGCAAATAGAAGCAGTTAGAATTAGGAAAGATAAAAGAGGGCTAGGTATTGGAAAGACCATGTTTCAATGGGCAATCGAACGTGCTAAAGCCAGAAAGGCACATCTGCTGCAATTGACTACCGACAAAAAGCGACCGCAGGCGATTAAATTTTATAAAGATTTAGGCTTCGTAGATTCGCACGAAGGCATGAAAATACATTTTCAGTAACACAACAATAAAATGAAAAACTTACTCTTTATTTCTATTATTCTTTTTGCTTTTTCTTGCCAATCAGAAAAGGCAAAAATCATTGATAATCAGGTAATTGAGCCAGCAAAATTCATGACGAATGCTATTTCCGATTACCAAGAACAGCACCGCCTACAGTTCCACTTTTCGCCCGATAGCATGTGGATGAACGATCCGAACGGCATGGTTTATTACGAGGGTGAATACCATCTTTTTTATCAACATTACCCTGATAGCAACGTCTGGGGACCAATGCATTGGGGACATGCTGTAAGTGAGGATTTGGTACATTGGCAGCACCTGCCGATTGGGTTATATCCTGATTCTTTGGGTTTAATTTTTAGCGGAAGCGCAGTCGTAGATTGGAATAATACGAGTGGTTTTGGAAAAGATGGAACGCCGCCGCTGATTGCGATTTTTACGCATCATTTGATGGCAGGAGAAAAAGGGGGACGTAATGATTTTCAGTACCAAAGTATTGCTTACAGTAATGATAAAGGGCGCACTTGGACGACTTACGAAGGTAATCCCGTGATTCCGAATACCGAGAAAATCCGCGATTTCCGCGATCCAAAAGTCATTTGGGATGCAGAAAATGAACAGTGGTTAATGGTTTTTGCAGTACAAAATCGCGTGCGTTTTTACGCATCAGCAGATTTGAAACAATGGGATTTATTAAGTGAATTTGGTGAAAAAATCGGCGCACACGGTGGCGTTTGGGAATGCCCCGATTTCTTTCCGATGACGGATCAAGCAACCGATGAAACAAAATGGGTACTATTGTCAAGTATTAATCCAGGTAGCTACAACGGCGGTTCAGGAACGCAATATTTTGTTGGAGATTGGGATGGAAAAACTTTTACGCTTGATGCTAAATTTATTGAAAAAATGAATGCGCAACGCGATAAAGCGGTCTGGTTAGACTACGGACGCGACAACTACGCAGGCGTTACTTGGTCGGATATTGATCGCAAAGATGGTCGCCGCATTTTTATGGGCTGGATGTCCAATTGGGATTATGCGCAGATCGTTCCGACGACACATTGGCGGAGTGCGATGACAATTGCACGAACACTGGAATTGACCAGTAACACACCCAATGGTTATACTGTAATCAGTCAAGCGGTGAATGAAATGGAAAAGATTCGGGGTTTACTTACGGAGTTACAACCTTTTGATTTACAAGATAGTACACGCGTATTGACGGAAGAGTTAGCATTTTCACCCGCTACTTCGGAAGTGATTTTAGAAATGAAAATGACGGAAGATGCGATGGCGTATTTTATACTTACTAATGCAAAAGGCGAAGAATACTACGTAGGCTATAACGCTGCCGCAAATGAATTTTTTAGTGACCGGCAAGCCGCAGGTAAGCAAGATTTTTCAGAAAAATTTGCCGCTGATAACCATACTGCGCCGCGTAACTCTACCAACGAAACGATTAAAATGCACCTCTTTTTCGATACCGCTTCCGCTGAAATATTTGCGGATGATGGAACGGTAGTGATGACGGATATTTTCTTTCCCAATGAAGATTTTAATCAATTAAAAATTGAGGTGATTGATGGAAAAGTAGAGGTAGAACG
Organism: Saprospiraceae bacterium; assembly: GCA_045106545.1. Taxonomy (GTDB): domain Bacteria; phylum Bacteroidota; class Bacteroidia; order Chitinophagales; family Saprospiraceae; genus JBGCES01. Next base: position 9,163 of record JBGCES010000264.1, on the reverse strand, counting down.
ATTGGATGTTTATGAGTTGAAATCGATTTGGTAAACCGAAACTCATAATTCCGTTACCGTATAAACCACGTTGGTAGAATAAGTTTTGGCAGGTAAAAGTACCGATGCGCCTTCCATGCGAAATTGTATGGGCACATCGTAGCGATTTTTCAATCCATTGAGAAAATAGGTAGGTGAAGTGGTTAGTAATTGATAATCCGTACCGTTTTTTAGCAAACCATTGGCTTGCCCAGTACCACGCCAACGACCATTACCCGTGCGGCGAAGGTAAAGTAGTAAATTAGGATGCCAATCAATATCTTCGCGGTGGACGTCCACGCGGAATTTAAAATTCTTCCTGCCATTATCATCATCATCTACGAAAATATTAAAAAATGCCTGATCGGGCATACTTTCAAAAAAAGCCACAAAATCAAGTCCTGCGTCTAAAACTGCATCCTGCGAGACTTCTGCATCCCACTGCCCAACGCTCTCAATATTGATTTGGGCAGGTAGCGTACTGGCGCAGACCAACCCAATGAATAAGAAAAAGTAGCAGAGTAGGTTTGAAGACATTTTATGGTAACTATTTTATAAATATTGATGAATGCCCCGACTATTCGGTAATCGTGTAAACTACGTTAAGCATAATTTCACTTGAAGTCCCTAATCTTTCAACATCATCCAATCGGACGGTGTAAAGAATATTGTGACCAAAATTTTCACCATCTCCCGTGTAGCAACCGCCGATGTCGGTGATTAATCTGCGAGGACTCATCGTTAAGGGAACACTGCCAATGGCTATACCCAATTGTCCTGCCCCGCCCACTGGATTGGATGCTTCCGCCGTTACACTCATGCCGATTGGGATACTGCCTTGATTAATTTGTATGTAAACGGAGCGATTCGCCGACTGTGGCGCAAGTGCACAAGTATAATTAATCCACTTGCTATTATCTGATGCTGATAAATTCTGGAGACTGTTGGGGTTATTATTACTAGGTTGGAGGCGAATAATGACGGGAGCGTTATCGGGTTCAATATCCAATTGCGTTATTTCGGGTATCGTGAACGTTATTTCACTATTCGCTACATCTACTTGCGCAGCTAGAGGAATACTTGCCCCAATTAACAACCATAGTATAATAATTGTATATTTCATTTTTAGTATATATAAATGATTGACCCTTAGTCGTCGTCATCATCGTCATCGTCCCCTCTCAGCGTGGGTAAACTTCCACTTTTTTGAAATCTGATTTGTCGTTTTTTCTGTTTTGCGGTAATGGTGATCTCCTCTTTCTGCCCAGCCTCTATTTTCAAATCTATACTCGTTCGGTCAAATTTCAAATTTTTGTGCGATTGATTGAGAACAACACTAAAAGTCCATTCACCCGGTTGCAAATTTTGAATAGAAAAATGACCTTTTTCATCCGTTAACTGTCGAACGGTTTCCGTCTCGCTGCGCAGTTCGACTAGCGTTCCCGCAAAGGGAAATTTATCAGATTGAAATGACAATAGTGATTTATCACTTTGTTCAAAAACGATTTTACCTGCTACCTGCGCGCCCTGAATCATCGTTAGTTGTACGGATGTATCTCTCCCTGTAGGCATATTAATCATAATGGGCGATTTGCCTTCGACAATGTCATGCATGCCCATCGTAGAGCGATCCAAGATTAAATAATGTTTGCCGCTGGGTACTTTTTGAAAAGTAAAATGTCCATTTTCATCCGTAATGGTCGTTCTACCTGCTAGTGTTAAAATAATGCCAGATACTTTCTCTACTCCTGCATTGACAATTTGTCCATGTAGATCGCCCTTTTTGATGCGTTTTTCGATGGGAATTCCAAAGCGATAGGTATAATTGACCGCCAAGTTATAATCTTTCCGATCCAGCGTTTGCCGCAGTAGGGCATAGCGATAATTGATCGAGAGCCGATGCTGTTTCTTAATTTGTTGCTGTACGGATAGTTCAAATAAATTGCGGTCGCGGTAATATTCTTCGATGACGTAGTTGCTTTGAAATCTACTTTTTATGGTTGTTTGCGTAGGTAAAGTGGCACGAACAGTAGCTCCGTAAATAAGTTGCCGCTTATTTTCTTCGCGATAACGTCGGTTGAAAAATTGAGTAAAAGCCTGGATACTTAAACGCCGACTAGGTTTGTACGTTACTTTTAATGAACTCCGATAGATGTCAGATTTCCTGCGGTCAGGTGAAGAAAGGTTAATAGAATTACCGATTTCGTTGAGTAATGTCCAGTTTATTTTATTTTCCTGACGCAAAATGAACAAGCGATAGGTATTTTCCTGCCGATGAAAATATTTAGTCGGCATCCGATCTTCTAGTTCGTACTGCTGATAGTAAATTCTGAGCCGTGTCTTTTCATTTATTCTCGTATTCGCTCCCGCTTGCCAGCGTCTGGTCAGTGGTGCGTTATTAAATAAGGTATCTTGTTTGGCATTACGATCATCCTGCGAAAGACTAGCCAAAAGATTGATATTAGGAGTGATGCGATAGCCAACGTTGCCGGATAAGTTCTGGGTATTTTTATGAAAACCTTGAAAATGTTTACTAGCCAATAAAAGGGTTGAACTAATATTAAATTTTGTGCTGGGCTGCGAAGTGATATTTAAAAAAGATCCCCAGCCACCATTGGCATCCAACGCAATATCTGAGGTTAGTGTGGTGTGTTTGGCTAGATGAATCAGGTTGTAATTACTAAATAGCAAGACATCTTCTGGTTGTTCGACGTATTTTTTATTTAAAAAATTAAAACTGTAAAAGCCTTTGCGGGCGGTATGGTGACGTAAATATGCACCAATTTCGTGTTCGATTTCGGGAAAGAAACGCGGACGTTCGTAAAAAGCACCCAGTTCTTCCTTTCCGCGGCGAACGCTCGCTTCTATGCCACGCGCGTAACGAGCAAATTCCGTCATCGGTGAAAGTGAAAAGGTTTTATCACCAATAAAAGCATGAAGCGTAGGTGTGGTGTAGGAGGCAAAATATTCATCGGGTTGCCCCGCGAAGGTAGCATCGGCTTGATTCGGGGCGCGAATTCCTATAGCAATTTCTTTAGTTTCTGCCGAGTCAATTTTACCTCTTATTTGTAATTCACCCTGAAAATTGTCTTCAAATCCTTTCCCCCGTTCTCTACCAAAATAAGTTAGTCGGAGTTGAGCAGGAAGGTTGCGATATTCATCCTTAGTTTCGGGTAGGATAGGTATGACTCTAACAAAATGATAGGACTCAGCTACTTTTTTACTCTTGTGTTGTGCCTCTACCCAAAAACTAAATCTGGTTAATTTGCGAATTTCTTCGGAAGTACTTGCTGTTACCTTTACGTGTTGAGATTGACCCGGAGTTAAAGAAATTGTTTTTTCACTAACAATATCGCAATTTCGGCTTTTTAGTTTTAATTCATCCGTTACGTTTCCATCGTTTTGTACCAGAAAGGTAGCAGTGAATGCTCCACCCGCCATAACAAATTGCGGCGCTTCGATGGGTTTGATCGAAATAATTCGCTCCGCTTCTACTGCTACGGTTAGCACTACATGAGCAATGGTGTCTTGTTTATCCGTCGTCAGGTAATAGTGTAGAGGAAATTGCTGGGCAATGGTATTTTGCGGAATTTTGATGCTCACAAGTTTTAGTTGTGACTTACGGGCGGTGAGTTTGAAGCTGTTTTTTTGCGTAATTACCTTCCAGCCCTGTGGAGCTTTTACCTCGGGTTGCAATGTAAATTCGTGCGCTGAATCATTGGTGATGTTGAGGCTAGTTGTGATGACTTTACCTGGTTTGGCTGATAGCGTATCTTGCTTAACGGTAATGTAAACGGGGCTGATATAGGCGTAGGCATGTTGGGTGCTAGTGAATAGAAAAAAGAAAGAAAGAATAAAAGGTAGTGCATAAAAAGCATAACTACTTTTCAACTGAGATAACAGATCGAGCAGAGACTGCTCAATCGGTTTTATCCCAATTGAAAAGATAGTATAAATTATATTTTTATGCTTTTTACTCATCAACGCTTAGCTCTACATTTATTCCAAAAACATCTTCATCACTGCAATCCGCCAGTAATAAGGCTTGATATTTTCCAATGGGAAGTTGAGGCAGATTAACAAAAAAGCGGGTAGAAGTTTCTGGATAAACTTTACGGCGGTCGGCAGTGAATTGTCCCACTGAGTTGCCGCCTTCATCAAATATTTCTACCTGCATGGTGGGTTGTAATAAACGTTCGCCCTTGTTTTCTACATTGACGAACAATCGCTTCGTCGCGTCGGGTAACTTTTTGATTTCAGCACCTATAAACTCTAATTCGCGGGTTCCCGTTTCGCCCATATTGGTCGCCACCTGTACCGCATAGCGAACTTGGGTATTGATACTTACACCTCCAGATGCCGTCTTTCCTAAATCCTTGATGCCTTCTACCATAATGACACTCCAAAAAGTACCGTCCAATTTCACTTCAGCGGGTACATTTATTTCGTAGAAGATGGTTCTTTCTTCGTAAGGTTTTAAGGTGACCAAGGTAGGAGTAAGTGTGATCCAATCGGTATTGGAACGCTCGTGATAATTGGGTTCATCATAGAATGCGTCGCCATTATGATGAAAGCGGTAATCGCGTAGATATAATTTTACATCCTGATCGGCGTTGCCTGAGTTGCGGATTTGAATTGAACCGCGATAGTTTTCACCCAGATTTACTTGATGAATATGCGATAAGCCATTTAAAATGACGACTCCTGCCTGCGCCGAAAAAGTGGTCAGCAGACAGAATAACAGAGCAAAAAGTACTTGATTGTGTTTCATGATTATGATATAATGCACGTGTTTATATCTCCAATCGTGGCGATTGAAGTGAACTAAAAATAATTTGCTTTTAAGCGATTTTAAATCGACATTTTGGCAGTAGAATATTCTAAACTATACAGTGTTATTGTAATAATAAGCTGTATTGGTTCGCGCTACCAAAACAAAAATCTTTGCAGAAATAAGTGAATGAATTTTTTTACTTTAGAGATACGAGTATAAATCTTTCAGCTGTAAATTAGAACGCGAATTTTTGATATTCAACCGATCATATTAAAGGTTGACCTGCGCTCAAATAAAGTAAAAATCAACTAATCTGAATTTCTACTTATTGTTGCAAAGCATTGAATCATACTACATTGCAGTGGTTATACTGCAAATTTGATGTCAATCTAATTAGCGAATAAAAATGGATGTGAAAAAGTGTGTGTAGGTAAGTATTCTCGTAGGTGCTGTCTAGTCTCAAAAGTAAAATAGAAAAGGAAAAAAAAGAGTGGCAACGAAAATAGCTAATATTTAATTTCACTATTTCCGTTACCAGTATGTGTAATCATTTAGTTGGGTGGATTGGTTTAATTGTTGTCGATTTGATGGAATGATTTAATGTAATTAACTGATTATCAGATATTCAAATCATTATATTTCCATCAATTAATTGGCTTTACTGATTACTATTGCTTAGATATCTGTCAAAGTATAAGTAATCGTCAAATCTACGTCTTTAACTTCCAAAGAGCCGTAGCCATTCTCGGCTTCTTCTAGATCATAAGTTAATTGATGACCATTATTTTCTGGCGAATTAGTATAGCAACTACCAATATTCGTGATGATGTTTTGTGCAGTAGAACTCAAGGTAAGAGTACTAGATGGAGTTCCAACAATGCCGTCGCCATTTCCAGCATCAGCAGCAGCTGTAACTTTCAACAATAAGCCAGCAGGTACTTCCCCCGCAGTAATACCAACAGTAACTGTACGTTTTTCATCTGGATCAACAATAGAAGAGTAGTTTAACCATAAACTATTATCTGTTGCGTTAGTAAAGTCTAATGCCTCACCCGCTTCTTCTGGAGCTTCTGGCGCAATAGAAACTAAGGTATTTTCAGATGGTTCAATATCCAATAAAATCACTTCAGGAACACTAATGTTTAAAGTGTGAGAATCTGTTTGGGTATCCTGAGCCATTGTTTGACCAATAAATCCACAGAAAAGTGCTAGTGTGGCTAATGTTTTGATTCTGTTAATCATTTTAAAAAGGTGTTTGTTTTAGAAAGTTAATATCTAGTGAATAAAAAATATGTGAGCAGGGGAAATTTTCCTTAATTAGGTAAGTTATCTTTAGTATGAAAAAAGTACTGATTAGAAAGGGAAAACAATTTATTGTTTAGAGTGGGAAGCAATAAAAAAGAAGGGAAGTATTGGTAGAAAGGAAAATGGCAAACCTTATGCCAAGTGGAGATTGAGCCTAAATTTTAACAAATAATTTTATTTGTTATGTTTTGGTTTTGAACAGATGGCTATTCGATACAATCAGTGAAAGACAATAACAATGTATGTAAGAAAAAGACGAAGCACTTAACTGACCAACCATTGCTTAAATGCCGCTGATTTTTCAAAAGAAATTTGTACTTCAAAATCGGGCTTTGGTACAAGTTGTAAACTAATTTTTGATTTGTGAAGCATCTTAAATTTTCCGACGCTATTTTTACTACAAATCAAACGTCGGTTAGCACGGAAAAACTGTTGCGGATTGAGTTGTTGTTCTAGTTGTTCTAAGGTTTGTGGTAACACATATTCTTTGCCTGCGTGATTGGTGAGCCACGTTTCGCGTTCCGCGACATAACAATAGGCGATGTCTTCAACTGCAATCGGGTAGTAGTTTTTACCAATTTGTCCTAATAAGGTTTTGATGTTTTGCGTCGGATGGAGGAGATGACGGAGTTCGTGGATAGAAACGGTATTGGTTTGGAAATTCGTTTGATATTTCTGCAAACTGCGTTCAAGCGCAACTTTCTTGATGGGTTTTAATAAATAATCTACACTCAAATATTGAAAAGCTGCCAACGCATATTCTTCAAAAGCAGTAGTAAACACAGTAGGAATCGGTCGGTCGATTTGTTCTAAAATTTCTAACCCTAACCCATCCGTCAATTGAATATCCAAAAACAGTAAATCTACCCCTACTCCACTATTTAAATACTCCACAGCTTCTGCCACACTATCCAAAATCATCATTACTTGCAGCGGTTGACTCACTTGCGCCAGCATCTTCTGCAACCGCATGGCACTTGGATATTCATCTTCAATAATGACTACTTTCATATTTTTTGACGCTGGTGGACGCTGAAGACGCTGTTGTTATTGTTAGTTATCCGACCTTATTTCTTTTAGTGAAGAAGTTACCTAAAAGCGTTAAGAACAAAATGTTGTTTGAGCGTAGCGAGTTTCATTTTGTTTAGCTTTTTGGTAGCTTCGGAGCGTTAAGAAAGAAATACAGTCTCCGCTATGCAGCGGAGCAGGCTTTGATTTTTTGTTTCTTTTTTATCAAAGCCTGCTCCGACGAATGACGGAGAAAAAAGAAAATGCAAATGCATACGAACAGTTTATTTATGCCGCCGATAGTAACGGCAATTTCACCGCATAAGTCGCTGCTTTTTCTTCAAAAGAAGGTAAAACACCTCCGAGCAAACGGTATTTTTCCTGCAAATTATTCGTTCCGATCTGCGTACTATGCGCCGCTTGACGCGGGCGTAGCGTATTTTCGATGGTTAAAAAATCATTTTCAATTTTCATTTCCACCTGCATCGGCTGCTTACGCGAAATAACGTTGTGTTTCAAAATATTTTCAAAAACGAGTTGTAACGTCAACGGCGGAATTTTATGCAACTTGTGCTGTTCCGTAATTGATTTTTCCAACTTAATATTATCTCCAAAACGGATAGATTGCAGAAATAAATAAGACTCCAAAAAATGCAGTTCCTCTTCCAGCGTGACCAAATGCTTTTTATTAATATCCAACACATAGCGATAAATATCTGCGAAATGCTCAATAAACTGCTCCGCTTTTTCAGGATCGTAATGCACTAATGAGGACAGAACACTTAGGCTATTAAACAGAAAATGTGGATTAACCTGCTGTTTGAGTGAATTATACAAAGTCTCAATTTTTTCCTTTTCTAACCGCTGGCTCAATCGCTCCAACGCCTCCTTCTCATCGTTGAGTTGCTGCAACTCCAATAGCGCCATAATGATCGAAAAAGTAATCAGCAAATATAATATCATACGAACGATTAAAGCATCTACGGGCAAATCGTCTTCCATCAGATAGATTAAATTACCAAAGACGACACCCAAAATAGCCGCACTTCCGACGACCGCAGCAGTTTGAATGGCGAATCGTTGTATAAAGTGCGTACCCCAACTCATGCGTTGATTCAAGACGTGAATTAAACGCCGAAAGGGTAAGACAATCGTCACAAAGGCAATTGACAAAATCAGTAAAAACATGGCAATTTCTCCGACTGCTTCGCCTAGTTCTAATTCGCCCTCCGCCAATTCTTCCAACATCAAAAGCGACCCGACTAGAAAGCCAAAAAGAATAGTGCTAAGAATAGATTTTTTTGTAAATTTTAGATCCATAGAAAGATTTTAGAGCGAAAGGTTAAGGGTAAAAGGTAAAGGGCGATTCCTCCCTTGACCTTTTACCTTTAACCCTTGACCTCAATTAACCAATAAAATTACCGTCTGCGTCAAATTCCAATTCCGTGTCGTCATCCAGTTCTACTTCGTAAATATCGTCCTCAAATTCTACCTCTTCGATCGTTGCATCTGGATGATTAGCCGCGACATATTCGTCGATTGACGCTGGCCATTCAGTGACTTCGTTATCGTCTTCGTCCTCCTCATTTTCATCTTCGTCCTCGATAATAACTTCTAAGAAATTTCCATCCGCATCAAATAATAATTCCGTGTCGTCATCCAATTCTACTTCGTAAGTACCATCGGCGTTGAGTTCCACTTCGTCAATAGCTGCGTCTGGATAATTATTTGCCACATAATCATCAATCGCCATTGGCCATTCTGTCACTTCTTCGTCGTCATCTTCTTCATCTTCTGCTTCGTCGTCGCCATCTTCGTCCTCCTCGTCTGCGGAGACAATTTCGATAAAAACCCCATCCGCATCAAAGCGCAATTCGGTATAATCACTTAAAGTTACTACAAAATTTCCGTCTGCATCCAGTTCTACTTCATCAATCGTTAAATCAGGATAATTGCTGGCAAGATAGTCGTCAATAGCGGTCGGATAATCGAGCGTATCGCCCATCATTTTCATAGCGCGAAGGGCAGGATCGGTATTGCTTAATTCCTCCATTTCTT
>JBGCES010000263.1:0-1396 GCA_045106545.1 Saprospiraceae bacterium | reverse complement strand
AACCCAATTCTCCTTCTGCTATGATGACAGCTTTTACAATTTTATTGGTATGATTGTAAGATGAATTTAATCCAGTGATACATTTTATCTGCCCAATATTTAGTTGGCTTAATTCTTCATCAAATCTAATGTCGAAAAGAGCTTTTGCTACGGCATAACCATGCCTTCTAGCTTTAAAAACATGATATAAAAATAAAATGAGTACTAAGGTAAAAACACAAGTTAGTGCTAAAATTAAATTATTGATAGGCATATTAATTCGAATAAATGATTTTCAATTTGTTTACAAAACCGATTGATTCATATCAAAAGCCAACCCAAAATACTGATTATCATTATATTCAAAACGGTCAATAATCTCCCATCCTATCTTCAAATGCGCTCGTTCAGATACTTTATTGACTTGATTAATAAAAGTAAAACAAATCTCCGCTTGCGATTTCCATGCTAAACGCATTTCCTCAAAAAGTTGTGGAAAAACGCCCTGACCGCGACAACTTTCTGCCACACAAACGGGTCCATATTGAAAGCTATTGGCGACACTAATTTCCTTGCATTGAAAAGCTAATTGTGGCAACCGCGAAGCCATCAGTTCCATGATTTTCCACTGCGAGAAATATTCCCAACTACCTGCATAGGCGTAGCCGACAATTTCTCCTGCTCCATTTTCGGCAACGAATACGCCGTCGAATTTTAATACATCTTCAATCAATTCAGGCGTAAACGGCGTAGTGACAAAGCCTTTTTCCAATTCTGCTTCAGTTAGATTGGCGAAGAGGTTTTTGGCTTGGAGGGCGAGGATGCCGGGGATGTCGGAGGAAATGCCAAGTCTAGTATTGATCATATTGTAAAATTTATTTTTTTATCGACGCTGAAGGACGCTGATTTTTATGATTCAAGTAGGTCGTGAGCGACAAAATAAATCATAAAACTTTAGCGAAGCGAACTCACGAAGTAATCATGGTCAAAATCTTTTCCTCACCGCCCGTGCCACATTCTGCCCATCCATCGCCGCCGAAATAATTCCGCCTGCATAACCCGCGCCTTCCCCACAAGGAAATAAACCAACCACTTCTTCGTGCATATACGTCTCTCGATTACGCGGAATACGAATCGGTGAACTCGTACGGCTCTCCGTACCAATGACTTGTGCCTCTTTGGTGTAGTAGCCTTTCATATTTTTACCAAATTCCTGTACGCCCCGCTGTAAGCGTTCGGCGATGCTTTTTGGCAAAAGATTTTGGACGGGCGCAGTGTATAAACCAGGAATGTAGGAGGTATCAGGTAGGGAACTAGAAACGCGACTTTCGGCAAAATCCGTCAAGCGTTGAGCGGGTGCTTTTTGGCTGCCGTCGCCGTGCTGAAAGAAGCGCTGTTCGACCATCTTTTGAAATTC